>CAYGSQ010000044.1:2176-12692 GCA_964352435.1 uncultured Gammaproteobacteria bacterium
GAACAGGGTTGGACCCGCCAGCAGGCCTGCGCCGGTCGTAAAACCCTGCGACAGAAAGTCGCGTCGTGTTACCGGCCGTGCGTGGTCGGGATGGCACAGCGGCTCATCAATGTTAAAGGACTTTCTTTTGCGTCGAAATCGTCGGGCCATGATAGGTCTCGCGTATTGGGGTTTGGGGTTATTGCAACAACGTGGCGGCGCTGCCAAGCGCGCCGGCGCACACCGCTTTGACCGTCACTGCCGTGCGGTCTGCGGCGCAGCTCGTGCCACACGTGTTGAGTCGATCAATCAATGATTCCAGCTCGAGGCGCACACTGGCCGTGTCGGGCTGGGACATCAGGTTGGTACCGACCACGCGCTCCAGCAGTGGATCGATGACCGCGTCGTAGCCTGCGGCATTGGCAAACTGCGTGGACGAGGTCGCGCTGAAGTCAACGTTCGGGAAGTAGGCGCCGCGCAGGCCAGTGTCTTCGACCAGCGTGTTGCAGTATTCGATGGCCAGCTGTGCAATAGCCACCTGATGCGAGGCGAGGAAGCCACCCACGTTTTCAGCCGTGGGCAGCTGCTGCTTGATGGTCTCAAACGTCAGCTTCACGTCGGCCTGGTTTGCATTGACGTCGGTAATCTTGGACATCGTCGCGTTGATGTCATCAAAATTGCGCAGGCCAATGACCGGCTCGGCGTCGAGATCGGCGGGCGTCGCGGCAGGCGGCGGGCTGGCTTCGACCACCACATTGGTGTTGTCGCCCAGTATTTCAAAGCTGATGAAAAACTCGTCGTTCTGCGGGCCTTTTTCCAGCGGCACGATGGTGCCGACGTTGGACAGTCGTTGACCATTCACACCGTAGCGCTCGGTGGTGATCATGTCGTCGACGTTGATATACGCCTGACCGACCGGTGCTTCGAGGCCGTTGACGCCAATGCGAATACCGGCGATGGCAATATTGTTCGGCTGTGCCGTGCCATCGAGCGAGATGAACGTTGGCGTCTGGAACAAGTAGCTGTAACTGTCGAACTGCGCGACTTCAAACATCAGGTAGCTGGCCGGTACGTTGACCAGCTCCTCAACATTGAACAGCAGGAAGAACTTCTGGCCGACACCGGCTTCGAGGTTTTGCGTGATTTGTTCCTGTGTCAGTGCACGGTTGTGGATCGCGACCAAACGGAAGACACCTTCCCACACGCGGTTGCCGGACACTTCGTTGCCGAGCACGAACGCAAAGGTGTCGTCCCAGTCGTTGAGCAGGCCGCCACCTTCCATGTCGACATCGTCGGTAAAGGTGCCGTTGACGTAGATGCGGCGACCTTCCACCGGATCAAAGGTGACCACGACGTGCTGCAAGGTTGCTTGCAGGTCTTCGTCGGCATCGGCCGTCGACAGGGCAGGGGTGCCGTTCGCGCCGGTCACGTCGCTGCGATTGAAGAAATCGTAGTTGTACAGGTTTTGACCCAGCGTAAAGTTGCGTGAGTCGATGCCCGCCGAATAACTCACGATGCGTGAATCTTCCTGCGTGACGTTACCCGGTACTACCCAGGCTTCGATCGAGTATTCGCCGGTGGCCGTAATTTGCTCGTGCAACTTGGCGCTGGCCGCGGTGGAGCCTTGCGCTTTGCCGCCGCGTACGTCGATGCCGTAGCCGCCAAACCAGCTTACATCGCCGGACAGGGTCAGGTTTAGTGCCGGCTCAATACCACTGGTATCAAACGCGGTCAGGCCGCTGCCCGTCTTGAATTCGTACATGGCGATGACGTTGTTGTCGTAGCGGTTACCGCCGCTTGCGATGGTGCCGTCGAACAGCGTCAAGGCTTTGGATACGACCAGATTTGGATCCACTTCGGTCAGCGGGATCTGGTCAGCCATCGCATCGATCGCGGCTAACATCGTGGCCGAGTCGCTGGGGCAGTCGCCCCAGCAGTTGTGGAACTGGTCGCGCAGTCGAACGACCAGCCGCGACTCTTCGGTGATGTCGAGGTTGATCTTGGAGCGCGCGGCTTCATAGGCCACATCCACATCGCCGTCGGCGAGGTAGGGTTGCTGCGCAAACGCCGAATCCGAGGCGTGGCACTGCGAGCAGTAGGTCGTCGTGACCGGGTAGATGGTGCTGGCAAACAGCCCGCTGTCTGCCGGAAAGGCCTTGCTCTGGCCCACATCTTTAATGGTGGGCGGCTCGAGTTCGATCTGGTTGCCGCCACCGGCAATCGCGTCCCCGGCCCAGGCCGAGACCCAGGTGGTCAAAATATCAGCACACACAGAGTCGCTGGTCTCCCAGCAATTGTGGCCGCCGCCGACTTTCGTTACCAGCAGCGAATCAGACGGCTGTGTCAGGTTGACCAGCGGGTTGGTGTCCGCATAGGCGAGATTAATGTCATCGTCGCGCACGAAGGTCGGCGTCTGTCCGCCCGCACTGTGGCAGGCGCCGCAGCGATTGGTGTCGCTGAGGTTGTCCCACACATTGAGTTTGAAAGACTGCACGTCGGCGGTGCTCGGCGGCGGGCCGACGTAGTCTGATACCGGTGGAGCATTGGTCACGGGCAGAGTGACCACGTCGGCGCCACTGCCGCTGCCACATGCGTTGAGTGCAAGTGCCGCGAGGGCAACTAAAAGGCATCGGAGCTTGTTCATATGTGTCATCTTCAATCTCCCATGCAGTACACGGCTGCGTCAGCAAACACCTGACGTAGTGCGTATCCGTTGCCCGTGAAAGACTGAGTCATTGTTTCGATTTGCGTGCGATCAGCCTGATCGACCGGCTCGCGCAAGCAAACGTTGCGAAACACCTTGGTTACCTGGCAGGACGCGAATACTTCGGTGTTGGCAAGCTCCTCACCCAGCGCCTTGGCGCCGTTGCCTTCACCTGGCAGCGTCTGATCCCAGCCAATGCGTTCGTTGCGGCCGGTGCGCCAGTAGTTGTTCCATGAATCGTCCGGTGTCACGAAGCCAAACTTGAAGGTGTCTTCGTTAATGCCGTACTTCTCGTTGACCTGACCTTCGGTGTAAACGAGTTGATCGACAGATTCGTCAAAATCGTAGTAGGCGAACGCCTGGGCCAGCGGATCCATACCGCTATGGCAGCCGATGCAGTTGTTGAGGAACAGGCGGCTATCGCCACCGGGGCTGCGCGACACGTCCTGTCGAATTCGATCGGGTGGCTTCGAGGTATCTGCGACCTGCTCAAGATCGTTGCACAGGTGGTTTAGAAGAGTGAACCGGAACATGGCCCGATTGGTGCCATCGATAAAGAACGCCTGAGCGGCACCTCGTGTTGTCATGATGCCGGCGGTGGCGGCCGCAGGAATTGAGGTGAGCGAGGATTGTGTACGTTGCTCAAGCACATCGCGTAGAATCAGCCCGCGCGTTTCCATCTCTTCGTAGTGACTGTTGTTCGCCGCAGAATAAGCGGGCAGATTTTGCGCGCTGTTACCGACATATACCAGGTCAGCCGACAGCAGCGTGTTCATGGGCACATCGTCGCGGACCATACCGATAAACGTGGCGGTGTAATCGTTGAGCGGCACGAACACACTTTGATCGCGGTTGGTCGCAGGTGCGATGAAATTTTTCAGCGTGACATTGTAAAACTCGTCAGACAGCGTGGCTTCGATTGCCGCACCGTTGGCATTGCCATCAATGATGAGTTGACTGAGTGTGTCGAGTTCGGTTGCGCTTGGCGGTACACCGGCAATCCGATCATAAATTCGTTTGGCTTGTTCGCGCGGGCCAGCGTTGGCGCTGAGCGCAAACGCGGTGGCAGCGGTGGCCAGCAGCAGCACAACGGGTCGTTGAATGTGGCGCGGCGTGCTGATCATTTTTTGCGGGCGGGGCAATCTTGGCATGGCATACGGTCTCGGGTGTGTCGCATTGTGGAAGCAAGTATTGCGCATCGAAAAACGTTCGTACAGATGTCGCGAATTCGCGACATCTTGAGCCTTTTGATGGCTAAGGTATGCTGCGCTCATCCTGCTAACGGCCTGTTTCCAAAACGTCGCACCAAACCTGGGCTTTCCTGGAATCAGACGCATCAGACAATTTGTGTGATTGGGCATAGACAGATAGTCGCTGAACGATAAATGAGTTCTGTGATTAGCTTCACAGACTGCACACACACCGGCGTCATGATGGCTAACTTAACTCGGGGTTTGCAGGCCCGGTTGCACATAAGTTGCAAAGTGTCGTGCGTCAGCGACACGCAACGTTCGCATTCCATGTTGGATGCTATCCGTGCACATGTTCTTTAGGAGAACCGGACGAAATGATTGATTGTCAGAAAATTGTGCGTGCCGTTTCGGCCACGATTTTAAGCTCAACGGTGCTTCTGGGTTTAGTGGCTTGCGGCGGTTCAGACGGCGATCAGATTGGTGTTGCGACCGGTCAGTCGCCCGACCCGGTCGTGTTGGACATACCCATCCTTTACGTTAAGCGTCCGCTGCCGGTGGATGAAGACGGCCTGTTGATTGAAGACGACGCGCGTGACGCAATCAAGTTTGCGCCCGGCGCTGATTTGTTTGTGCGCGATCGCGCCTCGCCAAGTGCAGACGAACGCAACGTGACCGAAGCGATCACCATGGGTATGGGCGACGTGCGAGATTTGTCGATGTCGTATGACGGCACGCGCGTCGTGTTTTCGATGCGCGAACCGATGATCGAAGGTCTCGATGAAGACGAGCAGCCCAAGTGGAATGTTTGGGAATACGATCTTGAGGCGGACACACTGCGTCGGGTTATACAGTCGGACCTCGTGGCGGAAACCGGGCACGACGTTGGACCGGTATATCTGGCTGACGATCGCATCGTGTTTTCGTCGAATCGCCAGCGCACCATGAAGGCGATTTTGCTGGATGAAGGCAAGCCGCAGTTTGAGGCGCTTGCGAGTGGTACAAATCAGTCGGCGTTCCTGTTGCACGTGATGGATAACGATGGGTCGAATGTCGAGCAGATTTCCTACAACCAAAGCCATGATCTTGATGCTACTGTCCTCAGTGACGGTCGCATCGCGTTTAGCCGCTGGGACAACTTTGGCGGCAACAATAACTTCAATTTGTACACGATGAACCCGGATGGCTCATCGCTGCAGCTGCTGTATGGCGCTCTCAGTCACCAGACCGGTACCAACGGGGCGCAAATCGAGTTTCTTAAGCCCAGTGAGATGCCCGATGGCCGAATTCTGACGTTGGCACGCGGCTTCGTCGCGCCGACGCTTGGTGGCGGGCTTCTGGCGATCGATACCGATGGCTTTGTGGATATTGAGCAGCCAGTATTGTCAAACTTTGGGGCACCTGGGCCCGCGCAGGAGCCTGCGACGGTCAACGACGTGGCGACTGACGATTCCTTCTCGGCGGGCGGTCGTTACGCCGATGCATTTCCGTTGTTTGACGGCACTGACCGACTGTTCATTAGTTGGACCGACTGCCGTGTGCTTGTTGAAGAGACGATTCGTCCTTGCACCGACACATTTTTGAGTGACCCTGGCGCAACTCCCGCGCCGCCGCTCTACGGCTTGTGGATCTATGAACCAACCGACGGCACGCAGCTGCCGGTCGTTACGCCAGAGGAGGGCATCATGTACGCCGATGTGGTGGCCGCGCAGCCCCGGCCATTTCCGCCAGTGGCTACCGAAAACCAGGCGGCAACCAATATCGATCCGAATGCTGTTGAAGAGGGCGTCGGAATAATTCACATACGCAGTGTGTACGACATAGCTGGCGAGGACGCGTCGCCAGGCGGCATTGCGCGACAGGCCGATCCTGCACAGACGACGTTTGCGGATCGTCAATACGCGTTCGTGAGATTGGTCAAGGCCGTCTCGCAGGCAGATCGTGACGTTGTTCAGGTCCCGGGTTCCGCATTCGGACGTGCTGGCGGTCTGCGCATGCGCGAGATCATCGGCTACGCACAGGTTGAGCCAGATGGCTCAGTGATGACCAAAGTACCGGCTGATGTCGCTTTCCAGGTCGAAGTTCTGGACGGCCGTGGACGGCGGTTGAGCGGAATTCATGAAAACTGGATGCAAGTGCGCGCAGGCGAGTTGCGAGAGTGTAACGGTTGCCACTTCGCCAATCGTGGCGTGTCCCACGGTCGCGATGAGTTGTTCACGGCGGTGAACCAGGGCGCAACAACCACGAGCGTACCGTTCCCCAACACCAACCCCGACTTCTTCGCCGATTTTGGTGAGACCATGGCGCAGGTGCGCGCGCGGGTGAGCTGTGCGACCGATTGTGCCGCCATTGAGCCTGATCTGGACCTGGTCTATGACGATGTGTGGACGGATCCGGTGGCGGCCGGCCGGCCGGCGGACGCGTCGTTTGCATGGCGCTACGAAGATCTTGAGACCACGCCACCGACGACGCAAGGGTGTTTGGCGACCTGGAGCGCTCGCTGCCGTGCCGTCATCAACTATGAAGAACATATCCATCCCCTGTGGTCGCTCCCGCGGATTACGCTTGCTGACGACGCTGTGACGGTGCTCTCAGATTACACCTGTACCGGCTGCCACAATGTTGTCGATGCGGCAGCAATGCCACAGGTGCCCGCCGGCCAGTTAGACTTGTCGGATGGCAATTCGCCCGATGACGCAGGTCAATTCAAGGCTTTCCGTGAGCTCGTATTCGGCGATAATGAGCAAGAACTAGTGGATGGTGTCCTGGTGGACACACTGATCGAGGTGGGCATAGACCCCGATACGATGGAACCGATATTCGAAACCGTGCGCGTGAACGCGACACTGAACAACCGCAACGCGCGCAATACCGGCCGATTTTTCGACCGGTTTGAAGCGGGTGGCGCACACGCCGGCTTTCTTAGCCCGGCTGAGATCAAGCTTATGGTCGAGTGGGTCGATAACGGCATTCAGTATTACAACAACCCGTTCGACGTGCCGCAGAACTAATTCATGATGCGCGCATGGCTTGTCATCGCTCTATTGCTTGCGTCGTCAGCTTCATTGGCGGCGCCCGTACCGGTGACGGTGGATGACCCCTATCTTGAAATGCACACTGGCCCCGGGCGCGGTTATCCCGTTTTTAACGTCGTTGATGAAGGCGAGTCGGTCGATGTCCTGCGTCAACGCACCGACTGGTTTCAGGTGCGCACACGCAAGAACAAAAAAGGCTGGGTGCATCGCACGCAAATGGAGCGCACGTTGCAGGCCGACGGCCGTCGCACCACGGTTGAAGATATCGACTTTGGCAGCTTCTCCAACCGCCGCTGGGAATTGGGTGTGCTGGGTGGTGATTTTGGCGGCGCCAACGTGGTGTCGCTGTACGGCTCTTTTGCGCTGAGCCCCAATTTGTCGACCGAGCTGTCGGTGTCAAAGGGGTTGGGCTCGTTCTCCGACAGTGAGTACGCCAACCTCAATCTGGTACACCAGCTATACCCAGAAAAACGCCTATCGCCCTTCTTTACGCTGGGTACCGGCATCATTCGTACGCAACCTAATGCGACGCTTGTGGCCGTCGAAGATCGAACCGACCAGACCGCCCACGTGGGTGTGGGCCTACGCGGCTATGTGACGCGCAATTTCGTCATCCGTCTGGAATATAAAAGCTACGTGGTGTTCACAAGCCGCGACGACAATGAGGAAATCGACGAATGGAAAGCCGGTCTTTCGTTCTTCTTATAGCGCTGGTCACTCTGGCGCTGCCCGGTTGCGCTCTGTTTGGTCAGCAAAACGCCGAGGTGGTCGAGGATGACTCGACGCCCATCGTAATCGATCCCGATATCGACGTGCGCGAGGTCAAGCGCGCGAAGATCGACAAGGAAAATTTTGAAGTCAGCGCGTATGCCGGGCTGATGAGTGTCGAAGACTTTGGCACCAACACCGTGGTCGGTGGGCGCCTTGCATTCCACGTTACCGAGGACTTTTTCGTCGAGGCGGCCTATGGCCAGACCAACGCGGAAGAGACCAGCTTTGAGCTGCTCAGCGGCGGTGCGCAACTGTTGACCGATGATGAGCGCGACTTCACGTATTACAACGCGTCGCTTGGCTACAATATTTTTCCCGGCGAAGTGTTTTTTTGGCGCAATCGAGCGTTCAGCAGCAACCTGTACATCATTGCCGGTGTTGGCAGCACGGAGTTCGCGGCGGACGATCGATTTACGATCAACGTGGGCGCCGGTTTCCGTTTGTTGATGAACGATGCTTTCGCACTGCGTCTGGACGTTCGTGATCATTTGTTCGATATCGATTTGCTGGGCACCGACAAAACGGCGCACAACATCGAATATCATCTTGGTCTTTCTTTCTTTTTCTGAATCTGAGGTTACTAACTATGCGTCAACCCCTACGCATTGCATTGGCCGCTTTGGCTTTTTCCGCACTGGCTGCGGTCAGCGGCGCAACGGCAGAACGAACGGCCGCACCTGACTTTACGCTCAAGAGCGCGACCGGTGAGAACATCAAGCTCAGCGAATTGCGCGGGCAGGTGGTCATGATCAATTTCTGGGCGTCGTGGTGCGGGCCATGCCGTCAGGAAATGCCGTTGCTGGACGAACTTCACGCACGCTACAGCCCGATGGGTTTCACGATGTTGGGTGTCAACGTCGAAAAAGATTCGTCCAAAGCCAAAGCGTTGCTGAAAGATCTGCCGGTCGATTTCCCGATCTTGTTTGATCAGCAAAATGCGGTGAGCAAGGATTACGACGTGGTAGCCATGCCAAGCACGGTGCTGGTGGATCGCGATGGCAACATTCGCTACATCCACAAAGGCTACAAGCCCGGCGACGAAAATGCGTATCAGGACATGATTCGCACGGTGCTGGTCGAATGAACCGGCGCCTCGCGCTGGTGGCACTCATTGCGCTGTGTGGCAGCGGCTGCGCCAGCGTGGAACCGTGGGTCAAACCGTATGAGCGGGCCAATCTGGCCGACCCGATCATGGCGTTCGACCGCGACCCGATTTCAAGCTCCTACATGCACCACGTTTACGAATCGCGCGAAGGGGCACGCGGCGCGGCCGGCAGTGCTGGTGGCGGCTGCGGTTGTAACTAACGACATACGCCTCGTAGGGCGGCCTGTGGCCAGCTCGCTTTACGATGACAATGGATGAAACTGTGATTAGAAAAGCTTGCACAACCCAGTGGCACTGCATCCGTGCGGCGCTACTCATCGGCGCACTTGCGGGTGCGGCGGTCGTTCCGGCTGCGGATTTGGCGCCGGATCGCGCCGACGTGCTCTATCACCGTTATGAAGGTGACGGGGCAACCATCGACGGCCCGGCGGTTCTAATCCGCAAGCGTATCGGCAAACAATTTGCGGTTACCGGAAAATACTATGTGGACAGCGTGACCAGCGCGTCTGTCGATGTGATTGCAACGGCGAGTCCATATACCGAAGAACGTAAGGAGGCCGGTCTTGGTCTTGAGTACGTCAACGGAAAAACGCGTATCGGTGCCGGTCTGAGCAACAGCGACGAAAGCGATTTCACCGGTCGCTCCGCATTTTTTAGTGTCAGCCAGGACATCTTTGGCGATCTGACCACCGTCACCATGTCCTACGGACGCGGCGATGATGAAGTCAGGCGGCGCGGCGACATGAACTTTGAAGAAACCGTGGATCGTCAGATCTACGGTCTCGGTGTGTCGCAGATTGTGACCAAGAATTTCATCATGGGCTTCACCTTCGAGGGCATCACCGACGAGGGGTTTTTGAACAACCCGTATCGTCAGGTGCGCTACCTCGATCCCACCAGCGCGGTCGGTTTTTCGTATCAGGCCGAGCGCTATCCCAACACCCGTACCAGTGCTGCGGTGGCGCTTCGCGGGCGCTATTTTCTGCCGTATCGCGCGGCCGTACACGCCGACTACCGTTATTTCAGCGATACCTGGGACATCGAAGCGCACACTGCGGAAGTGGGCTACACGCACCCGTGGAAAGACGACTTTGTATTCGAGTTCAAGCTGCGTTCCTACACCCAGACGCAAGCCAGTTTTTATCGCGATCTGTTTTCCCGGGTCGACGAGCAGAATTTTCTGGCGCGCGATAAAGAGCTCAGCAGCTTCTCCAACGTCACAGCGCGCATTGGCGCGACCTACGAGTTCGCCAAGAATGGCTGGGGCATGCTCGATCGCGGTTCGGTCAGCGTGACCTACGATCGTATTCAGTTTGACTACGACAACTTCCGCAACGTCCCGGCCGGTGGCGGCGCGGGCGTTGAGCCTTTGTTCGCGTTCGACGCGGACGTGGTGCAAGTCTTTTTCTCTTTTTGGTACTGATTGCCATGCGCTGTCTGACATCCTTAATCCACTTCGCGCGCAAGCTTGGCCTCGGCCTCGCGGTACTGGCCTGTGTGGCCACGTCGGCGCAGTGGGTGTCGGGTGAGGCGGCGATCATGGGCACGTCAATCCGGGTCGAGCTGTGGGAGCCAAAGCCCGGTGTCGGCGACGGTCTCGTCACCATGGTTATGGATGAAATGCATCGCATTGACCATCTGATGAGTACCTACAAAGAGACCAGCGCGGTGTCAGATATTAATCGGCGGGCGGCGCAAGGCGCCGTGTCTGTCGATGACGAACTGTTTGAAC
>CAYGSQ010000045.1:0-3281 GCA_964352435.1 uncultured Gammaproteobacteria bacterium
CACTGGGCGAGGCGGTGCACGTGCTTGCGCGTGACGAAACCGTGCACATTCATTTCAACGATGCTGCCACCCTGGATGCCGAGATGGCGCGATTGAGTGGCGACGGGCTTGGCGTCGTGGGGCATCTGGTGCCAAACAATGACGCGTGGTGCCGCGATCACGGTGCGCTGATTGCCAAGCGGCCCGATGGTCAACGTATCGCGCTCGACTTTGGCTTTAACGCGTGGGGTGGCAAGTATCCGCCGTGGGATCATGATGCGCGAATCGCGCAGGCGATGGCGGGCTACCTCGGTATCGAGCATCGGACCTTGCCGTTTGTACTCGAAGGTGGCGCAATCGATGTGAACGGTCACGGCCTGGCCATGACTACGGCCTCCTGTGTACTCAACACGAATCGCAACGCCCACGTGCGACGGACAGATATCGAGCAGCTCTTTGCTACCGAGTTTGGTACGTCAAAGGTGTTTTGGCTGGAAGGCGATCTCGCAGGTGATGATACCGATGGCCATATTGATAACCTGGCGCGGTTTGTCGGCCCGCAACGCGTGTTGGTGGTGGCACCGGACAAGCCTGTGGGCGACATGCAAAAATCGCTGGCAGCTAACGTCGAACGGCTGGGCGAACAGGCGCGGGCGAGCGGCTTGGCCCTCGATATTGGACGCCTGCCGTTGCCTGCAACCTTCATCGAGGCGACGTCGCTGCCGGCCAGCTACGCGAATTTTTACATCGGCCACCGCAGTGTGTTGATGCCCGTCTATGGCGATCCGTGCGACGATGAGGCTTGCGCTATTGTTGCTGCGTGTTTCGCAGACCGCACGCTCGTTCCCATCGACTGTCGTGATTTGATTGTCGGTCTTGGTGCGCTGCACTGTCTCACCCAGCAGGTGCCGCAGTAACGCCGGCATCTGTTGTGTTTGCAATTGGAGAGTCCTATGTCCCGTATTGACGTGCTTGGTCGCACGACCGTGTTTGGTGGCCAGCAAACTCGCTTTACACACGCGTCGTCGAGTTGTGGCGCACCGATGAACGTCACGGTCTTCGAGCCTCCCGGGGCGGGACCGTTTCCGACGCTCATCTGGTTGTCGGGCCTGACCTGTACCGACGAAAATTTCGTGCAAAAGGCCGGCGCACAACGCGTTGCTGCCGAGCTGGGTATCGCGTTGGTGGCGCCCGATACCAGTCCGCGTGACCTGGGCATCGCAGGCGAAAACGACGGCTGGGATTTTGGTTCCGGTGCGGGCTTTTATGTCAACGCTACGCAGGCGCCGTGGCGCGCGCACTATCAAATGTTCGACTATGTGAATCAGGAGCTGCCGGATCTGGTCGCGAGCGAATTCAAACTCAACGGTCGCTTCGCCATTAGCGGCCATTCGATGGGGGGCCACGGTGCATTGGTGTCAGCATTGCGCTGCCCCGAGCGTTACGTCAGTGCGTCGGCCTTCGCACCAATCGCACACCCCAGTGCATGCCCGTGGGGCCACAAAGCCTTTACTGGCTACCTGGGGGGCGATCGCGCGGCGTGGGCCAACTACGATACGGTCGCGTTGCTCAATGCCGCCGACACGGTGCTTCCCATGCGCATCGATCAGGGTGGCGCCGACGAATTCCTGACCGAGCAGTTGGGCTTCGACGATTTACAACGCGCGGCGGCGCGCTTTGAAGGGCAGATTGAAACAGCGCTGCATGAGGGTTACGACCACAGCTATTACTTCATCGCATCGTTCATCGAAGCGCATCTGCGCTTCCATCATCGTGCACTGGTGACTACGTGAACGTGCCAATGAAACCCAAACGCGTGGCTTTTATTGGGCTGGGCGTCATGGGCTATCCCATGGCCGGCCATCTGGTCGGCGCCGGACACGACGTGCACGTATTTAATCGGACCGCTGAGGTCGCGCAGCGCTTTGTTCGCGAACACAAGGCGACGGCCCACAGCGCACCGGCCGACGCCGTGCGTGAGTGTGATGTGGCCTTTGCGTGTGTGGGTAATGACGAGTCCGTGCGCGACGTGGTGCTGGGCGATGAAGGTGTGTTCGCCGGTCTGTCGGCGGGTGCGCTGTTCGTCGATCACACAACGGCCTCGGCGACCCTTGCCCGCGAACTGGCCGAGCATGGCGAAGCGCGCAATGTGATGGTGGTTGATGCACCGGTTTCCGGTGGCGAAGCGGGGGCGCAGTCCGGTGCGTTGAGTATCATGGCGGGCGGTACGCCGGATGCATTTGCGGCGGCGGATGCGGTGTGGTCGTGCTATGCGAAACTCGCGACCCACATTGGGCCTGCGGGTTGTGGTCAGCAGGCCAAGATGGTTAATCAAGTGTGCATCGCGGGTGTACTGCAGGGCTTGAGCGAAGGCATTGCGCTGCTTGAGGCGACCGGTCTGTCTGGCGACCGCGTCTTTGCAGCGATCAGCGGCGGGGCGGCCCAGTCGTGGCAAATGGAAAACCGTGCGCACACGATGCTCGCGCGCGAGTTTGAGTTTGGCTTTGCGGTGGACTGGATGCGCAAGGATCTGGGTCTGGCGCTGGACGAAGCTCAGCGGCACAAGGTTTCGCTGCCGTTAGCGCAGCAGGTGGACAGCGACTATGCGGCCGTCCAGGCCCTCGGTGGCGCGCGTTACGATACGTCGAGTTTGCTTTTGGCGCTGCTGGAAAAAGCTGGACGAGTGCCTTCAGGCTGACGGCTGCACGGCGGGCTGTGGGTCCTGCGGTGCAGCGCGATAGTAGCGCTTCACGCGCGGATCCATCACGCGTCGCCACAGCGGCGGACACCACGCAAGCACCATCATCGTGGCATAGCCGGCCGGCAGCTGCGGGCTTTCGTCAATATGTCGTAACACCTGATAGCGGCGCGCGGGGAACTCATGGTGATCCGAGTGACGCTGCAACTGGAACAGCAGCATGTTGGTGAGCAAATAGTTCGAATTCCATGAGTGCGTGTGATTGGTGCGCTCGTACCGGTCGTCGTCGATCAGCTTGCGCGTCAGTCCATAGTGTTCAAGATAGTTGACCGTTTCCAAAGTCAGGATTGCGACAAAACTCTGTGCGACAAAAAAGACCGCGCCGCCCACACCGAATAACAAGAAAAACCCAAAGCCAAAGGCCGCAGACAGGGCATAGCCGCGCAGCACGCCGTTGTCCCGATGCCAAACGCCCAGTCCTTTGCGTGCCAGTCGCGTGCGTTCGAGTTGCCATGCGGCGGTGAGGTTATGAACGATGGCGCGGGGCAGAAAATGAAACAGAGACTGACCGAGGCGTGACGACGAAGCGTCCTTGGGGGTCGAT
>CAYGSQ010000045.1:3291-8178 GCA_964352435.1 uncultured Gammaproteobacteria bacterium
ATACATTGATGTGATGGCCGCGCAGATGTTCGATCTGAAATCCCGGGTAGCACACCATTGCGAGCAATACGCCACCGAGCCATTGTTCATGTTTTGTGTTTTTGTGAATCAGTTCGTGTGCGGCGTTGATACCCAATGCGCCGCCAACGACGCCGTGGGACGCCGCCCAGCCGATCAGCCCCAAAGTGCTCAGCTCGGTCAGATGTACAAACCCCCAGCCGCCCAGGAGCAGCGACGCCGCCATGATGGGTACGCATAAATAGGTGAGTCGACGGTAAAACCGGTCATCAGTTAGCGCGTCGAACTCGTCGCGCTCGGAATTAACGGGATCTTTGCCGAGCAAAATATCCAGTGCTGGAATGATGCCGTAGACGTAGAAAAGGGTAAAAAACGCAAACACGGTTGGCGCGCCAAAGGTCTGCCACAGCGCCACGCCGATCCACGGCAGTAACACCGGTGTGAGAAAAACCAGAAAGCCGTAGCGTTTGATCCGGGTGTGGCGAGTGGAGGTGATAGTCATCAGCGTCTCTCAAATAAGCTATCATCAATCTACCGGTTTTCGTCAGATTGTCAAATTGTAGGACAAAATGCCATCAAGTAACGCATTTTCATTCAGCCCGGGTGTGCCTGAGCAAATTGCCGATCATCTGCAGGCGCTGATCGTGCGCGGCGAGTTGGCGCCCGGTGAGCGCATTGCCGAGGCGCGCGTGACCAAGTCGCTGGGGGTCAGTCGCGGGCCGGTGCGTGAGGCACTGCGCTTGTTGGTCGCACGCCATCTGGTGGTCGTTGAGCCCCGCCGCGGTGCACGGGTCAGTGATTTTTCCACTCAGGATGTGCGCAGCTTGTACGACATGTTTGCCGCACTTTTGGGGCTGGCGGCCATCGGCGTCGCCGATCGTCTGGACGACGTGTTGGCCGCCGCGCTGGTTGAGCATCGCGACCACGTCGCCAGCGCCGCCGCGGAGGGTGATTTGCTCAACGTTCTTGCATGTTCCCATGCGTTTATTTCCGATGCCTGCCTGCGTATCGACAACGTCTATTTACATAACGCGCTAGATCGGCTGGCGCCTGTGTTGAGCCGGGCTCACTACCGGGCGTTGACCAGTGCGCCGCGACAGGTTGATGAACTGGCTCGGTTTATTGACACACTCATTGAGGCGGTCAGCCGCGGCGTGCACGACGAAATTCGTGCGATCGTCGACGACTATGCCGCGGAGCAAGTGCGTGCGATTCTGGATAATTTCGACGCCTGAAATTCTTGAACGGAATGGTTCCAAATTACATAAAACCGGTGTAGGGTCAAAGCGGAATAAATGCGTAAAGGATTACGCGTCGACTGGTTTCATGGCAAGGAAGAATCATGACATTGACCGCAACTCAACCGCAGCTCAGCCGGCGCTACGTCATGCGCTGGCTCCGCGATAGCAACGTTTTCCAATCTCTATCCGATACCGATATCGAGCGCTTTCTGCCGGCTATCCGTATCCTCAACTTCAAACCCATGGACCGTGTTATTGGCGAAGGGCGTTTCTCGTCCGCGCTCTACATTGTTATTGACGGCCATTTCAAGGTTGTCCGCCCGTCTGGAGTCGTCATCCCGATGCTGGATGCAAACGACGTCGATTCACTCTACGAATTCCGCGAGGGCGATTGTTTTGGCGAGTATTCATTGCTCGACAATCAGCCCGCATCGGCGTCGGTGGTCGCGGCTGAAGCGTCACAGGCTATTCAGATTCCGCGGCGCGATTTCAATTCTGTGCTCATGTCTGATTACCGCATAGCCAAAACGGTCTACCACAACCTTTTGTTACTGCTAACCGGGCGATTGCGCCGCAGCCTTCGAATTTAGGCGCTAGTCGTCTTTTTTGTCGGGTACAACGGCGGCAGTCAGGACGGGTGGGGCACCGATGGAGCGTTTGAGGACCGGTACGTCCACGGGCTCTTTGGTTCGAGGTGCAAGTTTATCGAGCCGGGTCTGGTATTTGACGAGCGCTTGTTCCAATAGCTTGACGCGTGTCTGGCTCTTGGAACACAGGGCTTCCAATTGCTCCACTCGCGCCTGTGCGGGCTGCTGTTCCCGATGCAGTTTTTCCAGCTCCACCGTCAGGTCCTGGGACGTGCGTTCGGCCCGTTCCAGTTGCGCACGCAGGCGCTGCATCTGTGTGTCTGCGTCAGCCCGTATCTCACGCAATGCATCACGCAATGCCAGGTTGGCATGGGACAGTTCGTCAATGCGGCCGTCTTTGTTGCGTAATCCCGATGCCAGATCATGGACCCGTTGCGCCGCATTGTCCGGATTGACGTCGGTGTCACTTGCCGTGGCGACCGCCGCCACCAGATCCGTCAGCGCCTGATCACGGGCGACGAGCTGGTCGCTCATCTTGATCGACTCCTGCTGGCGCGTCGTTTGTAATTCGCGTGCCTGGGTTTCCTCGCGTTCCAGTACCTCGTGCATTTGGGCCTCCAGCAAATCGCGCCGCTCGACCAATGCCTCGACTTCAAATTCCTTGTCCTGAAGCTGTTGTTGCACCGCTGCCAGTTGTTTGTTGAGCGCCTCCTGCGTCGCTCTTTGCTCAATGTCGTGTGCGCGTAAATTGTCAAGTTCGGCGTTGAGCTGCTCACGTGCCCGGTCCGCGCGTTCCAGCCGCCCGTGCAGGTCGAGCTGCTCCTGTGTCAGGAACTGTTGCTGCGTGGTGTTGCTGTCATCGCGCTCACGTGCGCTGTCGAGTTCGGCCATCAGGTCGGCCTGTGCATCCTGCAAGCGCGTCAGTTCAGCGAGTGCTTCGTGTTCGCGTTGGGTCAATGCGTCAATGTCTTGCGTGCGTTGTGACAGTGCCTCGGCGTGCTCCCCAATCTGTACTGCGAGTTCATCGCGCTCGCGGGCCAGTGCCGTATGCGTCTCGCGCAGCGTCACTAACTCATCGTGGTTAGCCCGCGCTGCGTCGACCTGCTCCTGATGCGTGCGCACCAGCTGTTCGTGGTCTGCGATCAGCGTACCGTATTGTGTATCGAGCGCCGTTTGGGCGGTGCTCATGACTTCAATGCGCTGTAGAACGTCTTGTTCAGCCGCGGCGCTTTGGTCGAGGCGTGTCTGCAACTCGTCGGCTCGCGCTTGCGCCCGGTCTGCGTCGAGCAGGGCTTCTTCCTGACGCTCGACCTGTTGTTTCAAAGCGCTTACGGTCGCGTCCGCTTCAGCCAGCGCCGCGGTGCGGTCGTTCAATTGAGGTTGCAACGCGGCAATGGTCTGCATGGCTGCGTCGAGCTCATCGCGTGCGTTGCCAAGCTGCGCGCTTGTCGCGTCAAGCTCATTTTGCGTGTGGGCGTAGTGCTCAAGGTTTTGCCGGAGTTTGTCGACGATTTCGCTGTGCTGCAGGTGCGCGTCTTCAGAATCAAACAGGGTATCCGGTAGCGCTTCATCCAATGGCGTTTGCAGGAGTTCATCGACTTCCAGGGCAATGCGATCGAACGCCGCGGCATCGTCGAGTAACTGCACATGTGTGGCGCGCGCTTGTTGCAGGTCGGCTTTGTGCTCGGCCAATTCGCCTTCTCGTGTTTCGAGCAGAGCAATGCGCTCGGAGAGTTGTTTGTTTAGCTGGGCGATGTGCAACATGTGCGCATCGATTTCCTCATGCAACTCGGCGGTTTGTGCCGTCGACTCCGCCAGTGACTGTTCGGTGGCCTGCGTGGCGGCACACTGTTCGCGCAGAGATTCGTCGAGCCGGGCGTTCGCCGCGCGCTCATTGTCAATATCGCGCGTGAGGTTGTCGATCGTGCGTTGACGATCATCCGCTCGCGTCTTGTACAAACGCATCGTGTCAGCGCCGTTTTTCAGAACTTTTGCCAGTAGCGTTTGCTCGGTCAGTTTCTTTTGCAGGATGTCGACCTGCGAGGCTGTTTCGAACAGCGTATTGATCTCGCTTGTCTGTGCTTCGTTTATGGCCTGCAATTCGTCCACGCGGTGGTCCTTGGCCCGGAGGTCGCCGCGCAGCGTATCAACCGATGATTGCCACTGCGCCAGGCGGTCACGCGTTTCATTGAGCTGCGTGAGGTCGTCGCGCAGTTGTACGATTTGTTGTTGCTCCTCGTCGAGCGCGCGTGCTTTATCGTTGAGCTGGGCTTGGGTCGCGTCAATTTTCTCGCGCAGTGATTCTTGCAGTTGCCGGGCTTCGTGGCGCTCGGTTTCCGCTTGGGCAAGCTGTTCGCGCAGTGCCTGCGCAGCATCATTGAGTTGCCGCAGGGAAGTTTGCTCGTGCTGCAATTCACTGCGCAATGCGCGTTCACGTTCGTCCGCGAGAAGCATTGCGCGCTCAAGATCGAATGTGACGCCTTGCGCAACCTCACGGTCGGTGTCCAATGCGTCGACCTTTACGCGTAGATCAACGAGCTCGTCCATGCGCAGGCTAAGCTCTTCCTGAAGCGTGTCCGTGTGCGTTTGCAGAGCGTGCAGGTCGTTCTCGCGTGTCGCAAGCCGAGATGCGATCGTGGTCGCCTGAGACGTCGCACTATCGAGCGACAGCGCTGTGTCATCCCGTTGCTGGATCAATGCGGCTGACTCGATTTCGAGCTGATCAATGCGGGCATGGAGTTCGCGTTCACGCGCTTCATGACGTTCGATCAGCGTTTGCTGCTGGTCCCGTAAATCGTCGGAGCTCTGCAGGTATTGCGCATTCGTGTCCTGAGCGGCATCGAGCTCGCCGGTGAGTTCGACGATGCGCTGATCGGCCTGACTGAGACGTTCAGTCAGGTCCATTTTGTCGCGCGAGTCGGCATCAATTTGAGCTTGTTGGTCGGTGGCTTGTTGTTCAAGCGACTCGGCCCGTTGGCGCAAGTCGCGTAACGTGCGGCTCTCATCGACCAGCTCATCGCGGCTGTGGGCCAGATCATCCT
>CAYGSQ010000045.1:8188-12637 GCA_964352435.1 uncultured Gammaproteobacteria bacterium
ATCCTCGAGCTGTGCGACGCGGGAGGTAGCATCGCCCAGCTCGGTTTGGGCAGCCGCCAACTTTGCTGCCAGCTGTTCTTGCTCGCCGCGGGTATCGGTCAGCGAATGCGCGCCGTCGTCGACGAGCCGCTGCAGTTCTTCTGTGCGCCGTGTCAGTTCGTGTTCGCGGTCGGACCAGACGCTGCGTTCGGCATCGAGTTTGGCGCGCAATGCCAGCGCCGGTTCGTCCGTGGCTTCATCGTCGATTTGGGGAGGGATGCGCTCTTCGTCATCGAGGGTGGCCAATGCTTGAGGTCGTCGCCACAGACTCGCAAGCGCCAGACCGAGCAGACATGCGCCGATCAGGAAAAATGAGGTGCGCTGCTTGCCAGCGTTTTGCCACCAGGATTTTACCGGCAGTGCCGCCGGTGCCGGTGCAGGTTCTCGTGCGCGGGTCGTGGGTGATGACAACGAGGTGCTCATACGTAGCGCAAAAGGTTGCGGCGCGGCGGTAGAGGTGATGACGACTGGCGTGGCGTCGTTTGCAGGAGCGGGCCATCCATTTGTTGCCAGCCAAATGAGTGCGCCAAGCGCAGCTGTGCCAAGTAAAATCAGTAGTGCGCGCGGCATGTTGCCTCGTTCCCTGACGGTCGAATTGCCGCTTGTGGAGTCATGGCCACAACTTTACGCAGTTTCTCTTGTGATTCCAATTTGTTACGTACTTGCAAACTGTGCGGTCAGGACACATGGATAAATATACAGTTAGCGGCTATATTCCGGGCTATGTCCGCGACTTCATACCTGGAACAGCTCAATGACGCGCAGCGTGCCGCCGTCGTGCACGATGCCCGCCCGTTGCTGGTCATTGCGGGCGCGGGCACCGGCAAGACCCGGACACTGACGCACCGCGTCGCCCATTTGCTGGTGAACGGCTGCGATCCGGCTGCCATTTTGCTGTTGACTTTTAGTCGGCGTGCGGCCAGTGAAATGACGCGACGTGCTCGCCAGATTGCCGCCGACGCCTTGCGCGAGCAGGGACAGCATGGCGCCGTTGCGTTGCCATGGAGCGGTACATTTCACGGCATCGCGCACCGGATGCTGCGCTTGTACGCGCAGGCCCTCAATCTTGACCCGGCTTTCAGTTTGCTGGACCGCGCGGATTCGGCCGATCTTATGAACGTCGCGCGTCAGGAATTGAAGCTGGCACGCGGCGAGCGCCGGTTTCCAACCAAGGACGCCTGCCTCGACATATATTCGCGTTGCGTGAATGCCCAGCAGCCTTTGGCCGAATGTTTAACTGAACACTTTGTGCACCACGCCGATTGGCTCGAGGCGCTCACCCGATTGTTTCAGCGCTACGTTGGGCTCAAGCAAGAAGGGCATGTGCTCGATTTCGATGATCTGCTGCTCTACTGGTTTCATATGTGCCAAAATCCCGCGCTTGCCCAATCGGTGGCCCAGAGATTTGAACACGTGATGATCGACGAGTATCAGGATACCAATGCCCTGCAGGCCGGTATCGTGCGTGCGCTGAAGCCATCGGGGCAAGGGGTGACGGCCGTCGGTGATGACGCGCAGGCGATCTATGGGTTTCGGTGCGCGCGGGTGGACAATATTTTTGAGTTTGAAACGCAGTTCACCACGCCGGCGCAGGTGGTCAAACTGACGCAAAACTATCGATCGCAGCCACGCCTTTTGGCGCTATCCAATGCAGTGATGCAGCACAGTGCCAGGCGTTACGACAAGGCGCTGTTTAGTGAACGGCAGGCCGCGTCGAAGCCGGTTTACGCACGTGTAGCCGACGAAGACGCGCAGGCACAATATGTCACCGATCAGGTTTTGGCCCGACGCGAGCGTGGCGTCTCGTTGCGCGAACAGGCGGTTTTGTTCCGCAATGGGCAACATGCACACGCGTTGGAGCTTGAGTTGAAGCGTCGCGACGTCCCATTCGTGAAGTACGGCGGGCTACGCTTTTTAGAAGCCGCGCACGTCAAGGACTTCATGGCATTGCTCAAGTGGGCCAACAATCCGCGTGACCCCACGGCCGCGTTTCGTGTTCTGCTACTTATCCCGGGAATCCCTCCAACGCGGGCGGCGCGCTGTTGGGCGCATCTGGTGAGCGCGGACTACCAATTCTCGCAGTTGGCCGGCTATGCCGTGCCGCCCGCCAGTCGTGAGGCGTATGCGAGCCTGTGCGCCTGGCTGGCCCAGGTGGCTGATCAGGCGTTAGTTTGGCCGGCAATGCTGGCCCCTGCGCTGGCCTGGTACACGCCACTTGTCGAGGCGCGCTATGAGTCCTCGGGTCCGCGCCTGGCGGATCTGGAGCACCTGTCCGCGTCGGCCCCGGCACATGAGCGCTGCGAGCAGTTTCTGGCAACGCTGACGCTCGACCCGCCAGGCGCCACCAGCGATCTCGCGGGCGCGCCACACGTCGACGATGACTATCTCATTTTGTCGACCGTGCACTCCGCTAAAGGGATGGAGTGGGGCAATGTCTACCTATTGAACGTTGTTGATGGGACGTTTCCATCCGAGTTCGCCTGCGGCCAGGCCGATCAAATTGAAGAGGAGCGCAGGCTGTTATACGTTGCGATGACGCGCGCCAGGAACGAGCTGCATTTAGTGCATCCGTTACGTTTTTTTGTAACGCATCAGCCTCGTATGGGTAGTCATCATGTTTATAGTGCGCCAAGCCGCTTTTTGAGCCCGGACGTTTTACAACATTGCGACCAAACCATGATCGAACCTGCTGCCAAGAGAGACACGCTGCCACAAGCCGCTACCGTGGATCTGCCGGCCCTGATGCGCGACCTTTGGTAGGACACGGACGCGACCTGCCATGATTAATTCCGTTTTGGTCCTGTGCACGGGCAACATTTGCCGTTCGCCTATGGCTGAGGCCGTGCTGTTACTTGAGCTTCGAGAAGCGCTAGCCGGGCTCGGCGACGAGGAACGGGCTGTTAGTGTGGCGTCCGCCGGCATTGGTGCTCTGGTCGGGCAAAGCGCGGATGCCCATGCATTGAGGCTGATGGCCGGCCGTGGCATCAATATCGACGGTCACCGTGGTCGCGCCTTTACGGGCGATATGGGTCGCAAGAGTGATCTCATCCTGACGATGAGCCGCTCGCAACGGCATCACGTCGAGCGCGAATGGCCGTTACTCCAGGGGCGCGTATTTACCTTCGGCTATTTCGAAGACGCCGACATCGAGGATCCCTATCGACGCGGCGAATCTGCGTTTCGAACTGCACTGGATGACATTGATCGAGGAGTCGGGCGTTGGTTGCCATTCATTCTCGGTTAGGGCGTCGCGTCGCGACGGTTTTTGCTGGTGCTGTGATCGGGGCGCTCTGCGTCGTGCTGGTGTTGCTCATAGCACGTGCATTGGTGCCGCCCAACTATTCTGTATCGGTTATGTTTTACGGCGACGAGACGATGCGCACGCCCGAGCAGCATCGGCGCGCGTTGAATGCGCAGTTACGTCACCCTGGATTTTTGCAAGACGTTGTGGCGGCCGCCGATATCCCCTCTGATACCGCGAGCGAATTGGCCCGTACGTTGATGATTCGCCCGGCCGTGGCATCGCCAACATTTACTCAAATGGTCGCACTCGGCCACGACGCAAATGCACTGGAGTATGCCGCCGATGCACTGGCCGACGCGCTTGTCGATGCTCGTGCAAAGCATGCTGAACGGCGCAAGAATCGGCGTCTGACCCTAATCGAACAAAGATCGAACGATCTTGAACGCCAACGTAGCGAGGCGCTTGCGGCACTCGCGGGTGTGCGGCTGCCGGGCTGGGCGAAAACCGGCACGTTGGTGCTTGGCGCATTGGACGCACGGCGTTTCGGAATCGAACTTGACGTCGCGCTGAAGCTCGTGAGCGAGGCAGGTTCAACGGCGGCGCGCGAGGAAATCGACAGGACGATTGCCGAGCTTGAACTTCAGATGGGTGGGGCCGGCAACGTTGATGCGAAGGTATTTGATGCGGCACGATTGATGGCGTCGCTTGATGAGCGGCAGTCGCACCTGCTGCGCGCGCGACAGGACGTGCGCGAGTTATTTGCGCCGAAGCACAACTTGCATGTGATCAATCGAGCGCTGGTCGCCAAGCTAAAGCCGCCGTTGCAAAGAACATTGTGGGCCGCAGTGCTGGGCGCGGCACTTGGCGCCTTGTTTGCATTTATCCGCGATATGGGCCGACCCGAGCGCACGCGTCACCGTGCAGGGCCGACGCTGGAATCGCACGTGCATGTCCCTGTCATAGGCTCGATGGCCGCTCCGCTGGCGGACTATGGCGAGAGAAAAAAGCGGCCATTGGCCCAAGTGCATCCATCGCATCTGGCCATTGATGGCGTTAGGAGTTTGCACACGGCGCTCGAAGTATTGGCGCGCCAGCATGAACGCACCGGCCCGCTGATTTTAGCCAATGCCGACGGCGCCAATAATGCGGGGCACGTCGTGTACAAT
>CAYGSQ010000046.1:0-2139 GCA_964352435.1 uncultured Gammaproteobacteria bacterium
ACGTGGTGCGCTGCACGAGTACGAACTGACCTGCAACTGGAAGCTGATCTGCGAAAACTTTAACGAGTGTTATCACTGCGCGGGCGCGCATCCCCAGCTACACCGCCTGAGTCGCGATGCGGACCTGCCCGGGTTTGATCATCGCGGTACGCACTTTACCGGTGGCCCCATGCGCATTGCGCCCCCGCATCAGAGCATGACGCTCGACGGCTCATCACGCAGGCCATTGTTACCAGGCATCGACCCTCAAACACCACGCCTGACCTACTACTTCAACCTGTTTCCCAACCTGCTGCTGAGTATCGCGCCCGACTACGCTATGGCCCACTACCTGTTCCCTCGCAGCGCAACGCGCACGACCGTGCAGACCGAGTGGCTTTTTCCCGCCAGTGTGCGCACGGCCACCGACTTTGATCCCTCGGATGCCGTCGACTTTTGGGAGCAGACCAATCAACAGGACTGGGCCTTGTGCGCCAATGCGCAGGCGGGGCTTGCCTCCGACGCCCATGTGCCCGGCCGCTACCACCCGCTGGAGCGCTGTGTTTACGATTTTGACCGTTGGTACCTGCGCTCGCTTGGCCGCTGACGGTACACTAGGGCGTTGTTTTTGAGCGAGCCCTGTCTATGAATCTTGAGTTTTTTGGCGCCGCCGGCGAAGTCACCGGTTCCTGTCACATTCTGAGCGCGAACGGTCACCGCATTTTGCTTGACTGCGGCATGATCCAGGGCGGTCGCAAAGCGGAAAAACGCAACCGCGACGCGTTTCCCTTTGCCGCACGCAACATCGACGCGACGGTTTTGAGCCACGCCCACATCGACCACTCGGGTCGTCTGCCGCTGTTGGTGCAACGGGGTTTCAACGGGCCGATTCATACACACAACGCCAGTCGCGATTTGTGCAATGTGCTGCTGCGCGACTCAGCCGGGCTTGGCGAGCGCGACGCAGAACGCGAAAACCGGCGACGTCTGCGACGCGGCAAAAAACCAATCAAACCGCTTTACACCAGCGCGGATGCCATGGCCGCCGTCAAGGCCATGGTTGGCCATCGCTACAACACAACCATCGATGTGCTGCCCGGCATTCAGGTTACGTTCCACGACGCGGGCCACATTATGGGTTCATGCATTGTCGAGGTCGTCGCGACCGAAAACGACATCACGCGACGCGTGGTGTTCAGCGGCGATCTGGGGCAATACGACACACCAATTTTGCGCGACCCGGCGCCACTGCCGCACGCGGATGTGGTGCTAATGGAAAGTACCTACGGTGGCCGCCTGCATCGGGATCGTGCGCAGACCGTGGCCGAGATCGGCGAGATTGTTGCGGGCGAGCAACGCCGGCGCGGCAACATTCTGATCCCGGCGTTTGCGGTCGGCCGCTCGCAGGAGCTGCTGTACATGCTCGGCAAACACTACGACGAATGGGATGTGGGTCGCTGGCAGATCTTTCTCGACAGCCCGATGGCCATCGAAGCCAGCCAGACGTATTGGGACTATCCGCATTTGTACGACGACGAGGCAACCAAGTTGCGCGCTGACAGCAACCAGATGCCACCGCTGCCCAATTTGACCTTGAGCAAGTCGGCTGATCAGTCGCGTGCAATCAATCGCATGAACGGTGGTGCCATCGTTCTTGCGGGCAGCGGCATGTGCAACGGCGGACGCATTCTGCACCACTTCAAGCACAACCTGTGGCGCCCCGAATGCCAGGTGATGTTTGTGGGCTATCAGGCCAGGGGTTCTCTGGGTCGACGTCTGGTCGACGGCAAATCCACGATCAAGATCCATCGCGAGACGATAAAAGTCGCCGCCAAGATTCATACGGTGGGCGGCATGTCCGCGCATGGTGATGAACAGGATCTGGCGACCTGGTACAGCCATTTCAAAAACCGGCCACCCGTATACCTGGTCCACGGCGAGAAAAGATCCGCGCGCCGTCTGGCGACGAAGCTAAAGAGCGACTTCGGCACTCAGGTCACACTTACCGACCCGGGCATGGTGCTCGATCTGGCGAGCATGAAAGTACAGGACCCCGGCGTACCACTGGGACGGGACGACTGAACCGAGCCTGCATTTTCTGGTCGAAAACCGACATGGCCCGTTGAATTGGTAACCATCTTCTGTTGTGCTGTAGTACTG
>CAYGSQ010000046.1:2149-12336 GCA_964352435.1 uncultured Gammaproteobacteria bacterium
GGCGTAGCTTCGAAGAACTGAGCGGCCGCTAGGTGGTTGGGGCCGGCGGTACGTAGGCGGTCGTCGCGTGGCTGGCCGTACAAGTTGCGGACAGGGTCCTGCCCGCGTTCGGCGGCAGCGATGCCGCGATGCGCCTGATCATCCTTGGCCTGCTCATCGGCTTTCCCATCGTGCTGATTTTGGCGTGGGCCTACGATCTGACCGGCAGTGGCCTCAAGCGCACCGAAAAAGAAGCGCCCGCCGCGTCGCGTGGCGCACGTACCGTCGACCTGTTCATCATGGGTGGACTGGCACTGGCCGTTGCCTTTCTGTTTTTTGAAAACCGACTTGCACCACGCACGCTGAGCGTCGCGGCAAGCGATGACGCTCAACTTGAGTCGGCCGCCGTGGACCTCGGGCCATCTGTGGCGGTGCTGCCGTTCGAGAACCTGAGCGACGATTCGGAGAACGAAATCTTCGCACGGGGTCTGGCGCAAGATTTGCTGATGCGTCTGGCCAAAATTGAAGCCTTGCGCGTGCCCGGCCCTACGTCTTCGTTTCGCTATGATGCTCGCAGTGACGATGTCAGCCAGATTGGCCGCGCGCTCAAAGTCAAAACGCTGCTCGCAGGCTCGGTGCAGGCCTATGCCGACACCATCCGCGTCACCGCCAGCCTCATCGACGTGAGCAACGGTTACACCATCTGGAGCGAAAACTATACGCGGGAGATGACTAACCTGTTCGTGATCCAGGAGGAGATTGCACGCAAGGTCACGGAAAAACTAAAAATCGAATTGATCGGCCAAGCGCATGACGTGCGGCGGCCGACGGCAAGCGTCGACGCCTACCGACTGTACCTGCGTGGCCGCAATGAATGGCACAAACGCACTTCGTCATCGCTGACCCGGGCTGTCGACCTTTTTCAGCGCGCGATCGCACTGGACCCGGAGTACGCGGCAGCCTGGTCAGGCCTTGCCGACGCCTACAATTTCATGAGCAACTACGGCAACATGGAATCATCGGAATCGATCGAGAAGGCCACCAACGCGGCCCGCAAAGCACTCGAGCTGGACCCGAATCTGGCCGAAGCCCATGCCTCGCTCGGACTGATATATAACGACATGGGGCTTTTCCAGCAGTCGGCGGAAGCGTACGAGCAAGCCATCGAACTGAACCCCGGTTATGCCAACGCCCACATGTGGTACGGCGCGGTGCTCAAGTGGAACGACCCGGAGGGTGCACTGGAGCAACGGCGCATTGCTGCCGATCTCGAACCACTGTCCCCGATTGCGGTTCAGCTTTACGGCGAATCGCTGTTCAGTCTGGGCCGCGTAAACGAGGCCCGACGCGAGTTCCTGAAGATCGTCGACTTTGCTCCAGAGTACCCTTTGATCTACTTCGAGCTGATGCGACTGGCGCTGCTCGAGGACGACTATGTGAACGCCCTGCGCTACTTGCGCCGGGCGAACGAACTGGATCCGGGTCGCGCTGCGACCATGGTGGCGATTTCGCAGCTGTACATGCTGCTGGGCGATCTTGATACGGCTCGTGTGTGGATTGACCAGGCAACTGAAACGGGGCCCGACCAATTGGAGGTCATCAAAAGTCAGTTGATGATGCTGCAGATGAGGGGGGATTACGACG
Source organism: uncultured Gammaproteobacteria bacterium (assembly GCA_964352435.1). Classification (GTDB taxonomy): domain Bacteria; phylum Pseudomonadota; class Gammaproteobacteria; order Steroidobacterales; family JBCCMA01; genus JBCCMA01. Next base: position 3,773 of record CAYGSQ010000046.1, read on the forward strand.
GGATGGAAGAGATCATCGAAGGCCAACTCAGCGACGACAACTGCTTCTTTCCCAACTATTATTTCCGCTCGGCAATCGCATTTCAAAATGAGGAATACGCCGACACAGCACGCTGGATTCGGCAGATCTTTCAGCGCTTTTCGGGTAGCGCGGGCGTCGAAATCGCATGGGAAAACTACCTGATCAATGACGAGACCATGTTGGGCATTGCCTATCTGGCCAATGCGGCCGTTCGCAGCGGCGACACTGAAGAAGGTATCGCGTTAGCGAATCGGCTGTTGCTGCACACCCGTGCACGCGAAGAAGCCGGTCTGCTTTCAAGCGAGCTCTTGTATGCCACGGCTAGCGCCCATATAGCACTGGGACAGAACTCGCTGGCACTCGAAACCGTTCGCCGCATGGCTGATCGCGGTTTTGGCGGCTATCTTCAACTTGAAAGGGACATGCTGTTCAGCCCGATTCGAAATGAACTCGAGTTCAAAGTATCGGTCGATTACATACGCAACAACGCCCAAGCCCAGCTTGCCCAGATCAACGCCATCTAGAGTCCATATTATGTTCGATGCCCTGCGCCGCAAAAAACCGGACCTGCCCACACGCGAACAGGCCCTGCCCGATCGCCCCACGCCGATTCAGGTGCCGGAGCGCCATTTTGTGCTGGATACCCCGCTCAAGGCGCCGTTTGGCCCCAATGCCGAAGAGGCCATATTTGCGCTGGGTTGCTTTTGGGGTGCAGAACGCATTTTCTGGGAGCTGCCGGGCGTTATCAGCACGGCGGTCGGCTATGCGGGCGGCCATACGGCGCACGCGACCTATCAGGACGTATGCTCGGGCATGACCGGCCACACCGAAGTTGTGCTGGTCGCATTTGACCCGGACAAGATCACTTACGAGGCGCTTCTGCGCGCGTTTTTCGAGTCTCACGATCCAACTCAGGGCATGCGCCAGGGCAACGATCGCGGCACGCAGTACCGCTCAGCCATTTACACCACGCGTACGCAACACCTCGAAATCGCCGAGCAGGCCGCCCAAGCCTATGAGTCTGCACTGAAAAAAGCGGGCCACGCGGCGCCGGTCACAACCGAGATCGGGGCGCTGGAAACGTTTTACTACGCCGAGGACTACCATCAGCAGTATCTGGCCAAAAACCCAAATGGCTACTGTGGCATTGGCGGCACCGGCGTAAGTTGCCCCGTGGGTCTGACTCCCGCAAAATAGCGGCCCCGTCGCGCGAGCCAAATGCTATGAGTCAATCTTCCGCTGTGCAAAAGACCTTCTGGCAAGAATGGTCCGGCTTCATCATATTTATTGTGGTGATGTTTGCCTTCCGCATTGCGGTCGCCGATTGGAACCACGTACCCAGCGGCTCAATGCGCCCCACTCTGATCGAAGGCGATCGCATCTGGCTGAACAAGCTGGCCTACGACATCAAAGTTCCCTATACCAACGTCGTGCTCAAGAAAATGAGCGACCCGGTTCGTGGCGACATTATTGTATTCAAATCGCCCAAAGACGGGACGCGTTTGGTGAAGCGCATTGTGGGGGTTCCGGGAGACGAGATCAGCTACAACAATCATCAACTGCGTCTGAACGGCCAGGCGGTCGTTTACGAGCCGCTGTCGTTCGATGATGTCGACAAGTCCGTGCAGGCCGAACGCGCCAAGCAGTTCGGGCTGTACATCGAGAAGCTGCCCGGCAATGAGCACCCGGTCTTGCATGCGCCGCGCTCGCGCGCACCGGCACGATCGTGGGTGGTGCCCGAAGGTCATTACATTGCATTTGGCGACAATCGCGACCAAAGCGACGACTCGCGTTTTTGGGGCACGGTGCCGCGGGAACTGATTATTGGACGTACGCGCAGCGTGGTGATGTCCTTCAATCGCGACAACTACTACATTCCTCGTGGATCGCGCTTCTTCAAGTCGCTGCCCTGAGTTTTCAGGCCTCCCAAAAAACAAAAGCCGAAGCATGACTTCGGCTTTTGATTACACCCCAGATTATTGTTGTTCGCGTTCTTATTATTGTTCGAACGGGGTGATTTCGCTTTTTTTCAGGAGTTTGAAATGCTCGTTTGTTGCCGGGTTTTCCTTGTTTGACCAGAACGCGGATTGCGCAATTGCGCGAAACCCAACATCGACTACGTGCACAACTTTCACATGACCGGACAGCAGGACTATCCGATATAGTCTATAGAGCAAGTGTTGTGCCAGAATTGTAAATTCAAGTGACATCATAAACTTAGACTACTAACAGCGCGCCGCAGTGCGCCAATCTGTAACAAACTGTAAAAGTTCCCGACTGGCCATTTTGGCCCGTCCATGTGGAGAACGATTCATGGGTAAACTCAGCGCGTGATCACGACCTCGTACAGCGAAAACTTACCGCAGCGCATCAGTTTGGTCGCCATACTGTGTGCCGCCCTCATGGCGTGCAGCCCACTAGCCACGAAATCCGCCGCCCCCATGCTGGATGTGAGCATCGGTGCGGTAACGCCAGACTCCGCGCTGGTGTGGGTCGGCGGACCGCCCGAACTGGATATCGCACTGAGCTGGCATGACGGGAAAACCGAACAACGCATCTCAGCCCGACTTGGGAACCAGCGCTTTGCCCACGTACCGCTGCGCGAGCTGGCGCCAGCCACGCACTATCAGGTCACCGTGTCCGGTCGCGGCATGTCGGCCATCACAGCCAGTTTTATCACGCCGCCGCCGCTGACCGTCGCCGCCCCGGTACGGTTCATGTTTGGCGGTGACCTCGCCGGCCAAAATGCCTGCCGTGACGCCGCGCGGGGTTTTCCCATTTTTGATGTGATGGCCGAGCGTGACGCCGCCTTTTTCATTGGCCTGGGCGACATGATTTACGCCGACAATGCCTGTGAGGCGGTGGGCAGCTTTGGCAATGCACAGATTGCCCGCGTGGATATGCCCCTTGGTGATCGGCAGAGTTTTTCTCATCGATGGCGCTACAACCACGCCGACGCGGGCTTTGCACGTCTGCGGCGCCTGATGGCCTATGTGCCGGTATGGGACGACCACGAGATTATCAACGACTTTGGTCCCACCACGGCGCGCGCGAAGGACACGCCAGACGTCGATTTGCTGGCCCCCGGCCGGGCGGCATTTATCGCCAACAACCCGGTGCCGCGCATGGTTGATGCGCCCAACCGCCTGTACCACCGATTTCATCATGGTGGTCACGCCGAGTTCTTCGTACTCGATACGCGCCAGTATCGTGATGATAACCGCACCGACGATGTCGGCGTCTTGCCCAAATCACTCCTCGGCGCGACGCAACGACAGTGGCTGATTGACGCGTTGGCCACCTCACAGGCCACCTGGAAGTTTGTGATCAGCAGCGTCCCCATCTCGATACCGACCGGCTACCCGCCTGAAAACGGCCGCGATGGCTGGGCCAGCGGCGACGGTGACGACGGATTTGAGCGCGAATTGCACGCCATTTTTCAGGCGCTGGCCGATCACGAGGTCCGGAACCTGGTGTGGCTGTCGACCGACGTCCATTTTGCCACCGGCTTTGCTTATCGCCCCCTGCCCAAGCAGCCTGAATTTGGCCTGCATGAGTTCATTGTCGGGCCGCTCAGCGCCGGCATCTATCCGACGCAGGCACTCGACGAAACGTTTTCCCCAACCAGGCTGTTTTTCCACGGCCCGGAAACGGTGCGCAACTACGACGAAGCGTTGGCCGGATTTAACTTCGGCGATGTCACCATTGACGCGCTGGGAGCACTGCATTTCGAGCTGGTGAACGCTCTGGGCGAGTCGTTGCACACACTAACTTTGCGCCCGCAATAGACTAGTCTTTCGCAACGCAGGACACTAGACGAAATATGTTTGGGCATACGCGGGTCTATTACTTTGTTGAGTTGCTGCCGGGGCGTTGTATCAAACGCCGACTCCCTGTGCGATGCGTTGTCCCGGCAGCGGCTTGACGTCTTGAAGCGCCATGTTGCTTGACGTTCAGCCGACGGCGTTTGTCGATTTGGAAACGACGGGTTCGCGCGCCGGCCTGCATCGCATTACTGAAATTGCGGTGGTGACAGCGAACCGGCACGGCGAAGTGGACGAGTGGTCAACGCTCATCAATCCCGGCAGCGAAATCCCACTGCAGATCAGCGCGCTAACCGGCATCCACAATGACATGGTGACGGACGCGCCCGCGTTTGAGGACATTTGGCGCGAGATTTACGAACGGCTGGAAGGCCACCTGTTCGTCGCGCACAACGTACGCTTTGACTATGGTTTTTTGCGCAGCGCTTTTCGTGATGTGGGACGTTCGTTCAGACCCAAACGCCTGTGTACCGTCCAATTGTCGCGGCAACTCTACCCGCAAGAGCGCTACCACAATCTGGATGCGTTAATGCAGCGACACGCGCTCACCTGCGCGCCTCGCCATCGCGCCTTGACCGATGCCAAGGCGCTGTGGGAATGGTGTTCAAAGGTCGGTGATGAGCTGGGACACGAAACACTTGTCGCCGCCGTCAATGATCAGCTCAAAGGCCCTGCCCTGCCGCCCAATCTGCCGCGTTCGGCCGTTAAAAAACTGCACGACGGTCCCGGCGTCTATCGTTTCACCGGCGACGATCAGGCGCTGCTTTATGTGGGCAAAAGCGTCAACGTGCGGTCGCGCGTCATGGCGCATTTCTCGGCGGCGTCCCGTGAGGGTAAAGAGCGTCAGCTTTTTTCGCGCGCGACTGATGTCGAGGGCATTGAAACCGCGGGCGAGCTGGGCGCGCTGCTGCTCGAGGCCCGCATGATCAAGGATGAACAACCTTTGCTCAATCGCGCGCTGCGCCAGCGTGCCCAAACCAGTACGCTGACGCTGACACCCGATGCCAACGGCTATGACTGCGTCGCAGTGGAAGCGCTCGCGTCGCCGGACGCCGAGGGCCAGCACTATGGTCTGTTCAAAAACGCGAAAGCGGCCAAGCGCTGGCTGCAAACCCTGTGCGATGAGCATGGTCTGTGTCGTAAAAAACTGGGACTGGAACGCGGCCCCGGGAGCTGCTTTGGCTTTCAAATCAAACGCTGTCGTGGCGCGTGCGCCGAGAAGCAGTCGTTCATCGCCTGGAACCTGTCACTACGCGAGGCGCTCGGACCCAACCGTCTGGGCGACTGGCCTTATCCAGGCCCGGCGGCGTTAACCGAGCGTCGCGGCCGACGTCTTGATCTGCACGTCGTGGATCGCTGGTGTCACCTGGGGACCGTGCATCACCGGCACGACCTCCACGATCTGGCCGACAATGAGCCTCACTTTGATTTAGATATCTATCGGATATTAAAGCGGTTTCTCGAAAAATCAGCCGATCGGATCGAGGTCGGTAGACTCACTTAAATTGTTATCTTGGTACATTGGTAGTATGCTCCGCCCCATGACCCGCAAAATAGAACGCGCCCAGACGGGCGTGCGCATCGAAAAGCGCCTGCTCAAAGTCCTTAAAGCGCTGGCTGAGTACCACGACCTGTCCCTTGGCGACCTGCTCGAGGGCATCGTCCTGCACAGCTTTGATAACCAGCAGCCCTTCAACCAAGCCACGTTGGCCAAAATCGCTCAACTACGCGATGTCTACGAGCTGGATTTGACCGCAGGAGATAGTCACCGACTGCACGAGGGTTAACCCACGGACGCGACACATTTCACAAGTAACGTAGACTTAACCAAAGCGTTTACCACAAGGCACTGATGCACCATGACTGAGCAACCGATCCAGCATTATTCGACCACAGCAAAATTTCTGCACTGGCTGGTCGCAGGCATGATCGTGCTGCAATTTGTTCTGGCCAAGCTCGCTGAGTTCGCGCAGGACAACGATGAAACCGTGGCGCAAATTGCGCTGCTCGCCAATCACAAGTCGGTTGGCATCACCATACTGTTGCTCGCCGTCGTACGCCTGCTGTGGCGCATCACGCATACGCCGCCCGGCTTACCGGCCAGCATGCCTGCGTGGCAGCGTACGGCGTCGCACGTCAGCCACTGGTCTTTGTACGCCTTTTTGTTTCTGATGCCGGTGACCGGTTGGCTCATGTCGTCGGCCTCGGCCTACTCGGTCAGCTGGTTTGGTTTGGTGCAGCTGCCTGATCTGATAGGCCCTGACAAAGGCTTGAAAGAGCAGTTTGAATTCATTCATGAAACCATGGGCAAGTTGCTCTTCCTGATCGCGGCCGTCCATATTCTGGCCGCGCTCAAACATGCAATTTTTAACCGTGACGGTATATTGCGCCGTATGATTTCAATCCCAAGCATCGTTGCGTACGTGGCCGTCATTGCGGGCGGCCTCGCCTACCTCACACCTGACGCAGCGCCCACGGCCGCAAACGTCACCGACAACACCGCGCCGGTGGCACAGGCGCAGGCGCCTGAACCGGCCGCCGCCTCCGCCCTGCCGGTTTGGGAGATCGATTCCGCTACCAGCCGCATCGAATTTACCGGCGATCAGGCCGGCGCCTCGTTCACGGGCCAATGGCAGCAATTCGACGCCCGCATTCAATTCGATGCCGAGAATCTCGCGCAGTCACGCTTCGATGTGACCATCACAACAACAACAGTCGACACCAACGACAGCGAACGTGATGAAACCATGTTGCAGTCAGACTGGTTTGACGCAGAGAACTTCCAACAGGCCTATTTTCGAGCCAATGATGTGGCCCGCAGTGGTGATGATTTTATCGCGCGCGGCAAACTCACCATCAAGGCAAAAAGCGCGCCCGCCGAACTCAGGTTTGCGGTGCGCCGCGAGGGCGAGCGCCGCATCATGACCGGACAGAGCACTGTCGACCGGCTGGCTTTGGATCTTGGTACCGGCGAATGGGCTGACCCCACCTGGGTGGGTCAAAACGTTTTGGTGCGCATCCACATCGAGTCACCGCTCGAACGCTAAGCCCATGAACACACATCTAGATCCCGACGTGGACGCGTCATTGCGCGAATCCCGGTTTGGGCTTGGTCGCCCGGCGAGTTTGCTCAAATTTCTGGAGCTCCGTGCCATTTTGGAAACGGCATCGCTGTTGCCCTTCGCGCCATTGCTCGCACTGGCAGCGCGTGGCGACGGCCGCCAGGTCATGGTAGTGCCGGGCTTTATGACCGACGACCGCATCACCTGGCCGTTACGCAAATATCTGACCTGGCTGGGCTACGACGCGCTGCCATGGGACATGGGTCGTAACAACGGCTTACCCGAGCGCGACGCCGCGACGCTCGCCCAGCGGCTCGAGCGCGAGCCCCACGCGCAACGCGGCATCAGCATGATTGGTTGGAGTCTGGGTGGTGTGATCGCCCGCGAAGTTGCACGCCTACTCCCAGGCACGGTGCGCGAGGTAATCACCATGGGCACGCCGGTCGAAGGTGGACCCAAATACACCATCGCCGGCGAGAAATTCGCCCGTCGCAACAAGATCGACCTGCCCCACTTCGAATCTCACGTACACGACATCAATCGCAAAGGTGTCACGCAGCCACTCACCGTGATTTATAGCCACGGTGACGGCATCGTCGGCTGGCGCGCGGCAATCGATCGCTACAATGCACACGCCAGACATGTTCGTATTCCCGGCTCACATCTAGGCCTTGGCACCAACCCTTTGGTGTGGCGCGCCATTGCGACCGCCCTGTCAGATCAGCGCGCGACGTAGCCGGCACCCCGCCGTGGCCGCGTCACCGGGCCCGCGGCACTATCAAACTGCACGTCGATAGACTGCGTGCGCCCCCACGAAATCGATTCGTACACGCCGAAATGCAAATGCGGCATGGTGGAGTGGCCCGAATTACCGGACAGCGCAATGGGCTGACCACGCTCGACCCGTTCACCGCGCTCGACCAGAACGCCGTCGCGCAGCAGATGGTAGTACTCGCCGGTACTGCCGTCGTCATGCAAAATTTTAAGATAGTTCGCCGTGCGCATGCAGCGCTGCTCCCAGCAACCCTCACCGTGACGCTCGACCAGATCCATCACAATACCCTCGCGCGCCGCGTGGACCGGCGTGCCGCGTTTCATATTGAAATCAACACAGTAGTATTCGCGACCGGTGTGACTAAAGCGGCTGCCGTAGCCCTGCAGTACGCCGTAGCGTTTCCCATTGGCGTAGGGCAAGCGGTAGCGATAGCGGTCGTCGTGATCGACATTGGCCACGCCAAAACCCCATTCGTAGTTGAATCGATACGCCGGGCGCGGCGCCGACTGATCGGCCCGGCCAAATCGGGCGAGTTCGACCTCGCTCTTGCCGGCAACGGTTTGGGTCAACTCGAAAGGGTCACGTGACCCGGTCACGCTCGAGCGCACGCGCACGGTGACGGTGATGGGAAACTCACTCAGATTGCGGGCGTTGAACACCAGCTCACGCTGCTCAATCCACTGGCCCGCAACGCATATGGCGTCCTGCGAACAGTGTTCGTTTGGCGGCGTGGCCTGTGCGGTGTATCCGGCAAAGGCCAAAAAAATCAGGAAGGAGCATCGCATGGTGTATTTCGACACGCTACACGACGCGCAGTTCGATTGACACAAAAACAAACCCCGCCACGAGGGCGGGGTTTGCATCACAGTTTGCAGCTAGTGC
>CAYGSQ010000047.1:0-12301 GCA_964352435.1 uncultured Gammaproteobacteria bacterium
GTATACCAATGAATACACCGCTGCGTGTAGATCATACCGATCGAAACGCACAGCGCTCAAGAAGGTACTCACAAAAACGCGTTGCCTCACTTGTTTAAATGGGTCACTCGGCAATAAAAAAGGGCCGACCACCTACGTGGCCGGCCCCGTGTTTCAAAGAGAAGGGTTCGCGTTACGGCGCGACGCCACTCGGTCCTGGTGGCAGGAAGAACATGGACCTCAGCAAGCCCAGGTCAACGACGTTGGTTATGCCGTCACCGTTCATATCGGTGTCAAGATCACCGGGTACGAAGAAGCTTGACCGAAGTATGCCCAGATCAACCACGTTGGTAATACCGTCATTGTTGAAATCAGCATCACAGATGTTGCCAAAGCCATCGCCGTTGGTATCGCGCTGATCCGCGTTGGGTACGGCGGTGCAGTTATCGCTTCCATCGACCACGCCGTCACCGTCAAGGTCACTGACGCAGGCGCCGGTGGTCTGACTGCCGATTGCAACAATGATGGTCTCAATGTTGTCACCGTTCCGGGCCCGCGCCTGGAAGTTGTGCGGCGTGTCGCATTCAAGCCCGCCTGAAGACCAGGACGTATTGTTTTGCCAGCCGGAGCTCGTGCCCGCCGTCGTGTTCTGAATCAAGTACTCCGCCTGCGGCGAATTGCCATTCGGGTTCAATGCAACGTTGATACTTGATGCGGACACGGTCGTCAGCGAGTTAACCGCCGGTGGATTGGCGAGTGTGTAACGCGTATCAGTGGACGAGTTACCCGTCATATCACCATCACCGTTTCGTGCCTGCGCAGCGAACTCGTATTTGGTAGCGGGCGTCAAACCAACCGAGGTCCACAAACCAATAGCTTGCTGCCAGGGACCATTGTCACCGGTGGTGGCGTTTCTGGTCCGCAAACCCGATGCACCCAACGTCAGGTTGGGCGGTGCGTTGGACGACGCGACCGCGATCGAGGTCGTCGTGACGGCGCCGAACGCCACCCCGCTGGGTGTCTGCTGCGCGGTATAGGCGCAAGCGTCCGCCGAAGGCGTGGTCAAATTCGGGAAGTTTGCGTTGTCACGCGCCCATGCCCGGTAGCAATAGTTGTGATTGACACCCAAACCGGCGTCGACATAAGTCCGCGATGTTTGCCAACCCGAATCGGTACCGCCGACACCACCAGAAGGTGAGCTGGCGTAGTCGAGGTAGTACTCAACAGGATTGTGAATGTCGCTGGCGAATTGAGCCACCATGTCAATGCTGTTCATTGATGCGTCATCCGGTAGTGTGCTAAACGACATCGGGTTCGGGTTAGGCGCCGTGTTATCGACCGCCACAGTCAGGTTCATGTTCCAGTTAAAGTTGCCGTAGCTCTCCAGATACGAGCTGTGCGAATGGGCGACGGTAATGGTCTGCGCACCGACCGCTGGTGAGGGTGGTGCACGCAACGTATAGACCACCTCACTCGTGATGCCACCCGCCGCCGCAGAACCAACATTTTGCGAGTCCGTGCCGGAAATCAATGTCCAACCGGCAGGGAGACTCAGGTTGAAGTTATTGTTGTGACTGGCGATGTCGGAGTCGTTGCGCAACCAGAACGTGATATCGAACACTTCGTTTGGCTCGACTTCGCTTGGCCACACGGCGATACCCTGAAAATCGATGGGAAAATCGACGCGCACAAAACCGTCTTCCGTTGCCACCGCGATTTCTTCCGTCGCATTGCCGTGAGCGAAGGCCGAGCTCCACGTATAGGCCTTCACGACCACGTCAGTGTCTGACGCACCGGCGTTGATGCGAACCTGGTGCACATTGTCGACTACGCCAAGCTCAGAATCGATGACGACGTTGTTGCTCTCTCTGTACAGACGCAGGTTCATATCGGTTAGCGTGAAATAGTTGTCCGGCGTTGACGTGGCCAGATAGGTTGCCTCACGATTCCACACCATCGTGGCGCGATCGCGGCCTTCGCCAGACGCGCCTTCATCACGCATTGTACCTTTATAAAGCCGGTAGTCGTTCGACTCGTGATTGTCTGCGACATCACGGGGATCAAGAAAATCCCTGAATACGTCGAAGCGGTGGAAGTAGGCCGCGTAAGCGTTCATTGCGCCCCAGCCAATCTGTGGATCCCAGCCATCGAAATCACCTTCGATGTTCATGCCCGGCAGGTTTTTCTGCGCTGTGTTGATCAACAGCGCTTTGAGCGCTAACTCGTCAAACACCGCCGCATCCATAAGGTCCATGATCACGCCCAACACCATTGGCGCGGCCATGCTGGTGCCCGTCTTGCTGACGTAGTCGCTGCTGCCACCTTCCCAGTTATGGTTCGGTGCCAGGATGCTGGTACCCGGTGCCGCGATATCCGGCTTCTTGCGACCGTTGGCCGTCGGCCCAACGGTGCTGCCAGCGTTGATGATGTCGTCCACGCGTGTAGCCGAACCGCGATCGTTGAAGTTGGCCACGGTAATGGCGTTGTACGAGACCGCCGGGTCACTGAACAACGTGTTATTCGGACCGGAGTTACCAGCGGAAATGGTCACCGGCGTATCTGAGTAGGTTGCAATAACAGAATCCCAAAAGCGACCACCGTCGGTGTCATTCAGGGTCGTGTCACCACCGTAGCTCAAGTTAAAACCGTCAACGTCATCGGCAAAAGCGCTGCCCGGTATGAGGTTGTCGGTAGAGTTGAGCGCGCGATCAACCAGATTATATTTGTCGGACCAGAACATGCTGGCACGGCCATTGGAACTGTTGAGCCAACCGGCTTTCAGATTGACCGTCTTTTCAACACCTGCAGCCATGCCGCGGTAATTCAGGAAGCCGCTCGAGCCCTTGCTAGCCACGATGCCAGCCACATGCGTGCCATGCCCCTGCAAATCGTCACAGGTGAATGCGTCCGCGAAGTTAGCCGAGCCAACCCCGGCCACGAGATACCACGAACAGAAGTTGTCGCGCAGCGGCACGGCACTGTTTGCCATACCAGGGTGGGCTTGATCGACACCCGAATCGATGATCGCCGGGTCGTAAATGCCACCGTCAAAGCCGTTGTCCCATAGTCCCAGCAACGACGTATCCGCCGGATCGACCATCGTTGCGGCATCCGCGACGTTTAGGTGACCTTCCATCATGCTGTCTTCGAGTACGCGCATGACGCCCTCGATTTTCGCAACGTCTTCCACTTTTTCGGCGGGCAGCGTCGCGACAATGATGTTGCCGGCGATGGTCGTAAATTCGACATTGCCGCCCAGCGCGGTGATTTCTTCGATGACGCCTGCCTGATTATCGTCAATGAGCGTCTTAAGGCGCGTGATTGTTTCGCGTTTTATCACCCCGGAAAGCGCTTCATTGCGCTCACTCAGCGCGCGCATTTGCGCTTTTTCCGCATCGGTGTTGCGGGAGACAGCGACGTAGTTGTCCGCGTCAACCTTGGCCGTGCGGTCACGCTTGGCGTCCTGCCCCGCCAAAAATTCAATCCGATCTTTCTCAAGCAACTCCATTGAATCGCGATGTTGTTCGATCACATCCTGAAAGACCTGTGCATGCGGCAGATAGCTCAAGTGAACCAGCAAGCGCAATACTTCGTCGCCGCGCACGTTGGCGGCCTTGGCTTGCAACGCGGTATCCAAAATCGGCAGTCCCGCCATAGGCGAGCGCGCCGCCGGCGAGCCGTCTTCGCCCAGTCCCGCCGCAACCATCTCGCGCTGCGCGGCGATTCGATCGGCGTTCATGGCCGCTGTCTGGTCGTCGTAAAAGCCGGTCAATGCCCGCGGCATTAAATCAGGCGTTGTGACCTGCGCGAGCTGCGCGGACATAGGGTCCTGCGTACCGCCTTGTGCGGCGTAAGCCACTTGCAGAAGCATTGGTTGTGTCGCGATTAGCGACGATAGAAATACGGCAACCGCCGTTTTGGTCCGTTTCATGGTTCCTCCCCAAAATTCGATCGGCGTGTGAAATATCGCGCCTGATAATTCGAATTCCTCTAACTGGAGAGCGACGCGGCCAGCTCAAACGCCTCACATGAACAGCAACTGTTAATGTCGCGACGCAGCAAATGCAGTGATTCCGGGCTATGCAGGGCCTGACTGATGCACGTAGGCCCATACGTCCGAAATGACAACTGAGCCCTCGCCAACCGACGAAGCAACCCGTTTGACCGACCCGGCACGCACATCGCCCACGGCGTAGATGCCGTCGCACGAGGTCGCATAGGGTGACGACTTGCCAACGGCCTCACCGGTAAGCACGAAGCCGCGCTGATCAAGCTGCGCCAGATCCGCCAGCCAGCGCGTGTTGGGCGCCGCGCCGACCATGACAAATACGGAGCGGCAGTCGAGCGAGCGTTCGGTTTTGGTCGCCTTGTTGATCACGGTGACGTGCGACAACGACGCGTCGCCGTGCAACGCGGCCACTTCGGTTTCGAAATGAATTGAAATGGCGGGATCGGCTTCGAGGCGGCCAAGCAAATAATCCGACATCGAACTGGCCAGTGACGTACCACGAACCAGCACATGTACATGGTTGGCCGTGCGACTGAGGTACATGGCAGCTTGCCCGGCCGAGTTGCCACCACCGATAACCACAGCGTCGGTGTCGTGGCAAAAGCGCGCTTCGGATTCGGTCGCTGCGTAATAAATACCGCGCCCCTCCAGATCTTCAAGCCGCTCCAGCGGCAGCCGCCGATACTGCACACCGGTCGCAACCAATACAGTTTTGGTCAATACATCAATGCCGTCATCAAGCGTCGCGCAAAACAAACCGTCGTCGCGGCGTTTGAGCTTGGTGACCCGTCGTGGCACCACAAACCGTGTGCCAAACTTCATCGCCTGAATTTCGCCACGCCATACAAGGTCCGCACCCGAAATCCCGGTTGGGAACCCCATGTAGTTTTCAATCCGCGATGAGGTGCCCGCCTGACCGCCCACCGCCGTCGACTCAACCACCAATGCCTGCAGCCCTTCCGCGCCAGCATAGACACCGGCGGCCACCCCCGACGGTCCGGCGCCGACAATCAGAAGGTCGACCGTCTCATCAGCCTCCAATGCGAGATCAAGCCCGAGTTCGCGCGCCACTCTCATGGGTGTGGGATCGTCAATGACATTGTCCAGGCCAAAAATAACGGCGGGTGTATTCACGTCGATCGCACATTCTTTGGTTTTGGCCGCCGCCTCATCTGTACCAACATCTATCGATTGGTAGGGTATGCGATTGCGCGCCGCGAACTCGGCGATGCGCTGAATATTGTGATCAACATTGGCACCGATCAGCGTCAAACTGCTGTTACCATCTTCCAGCTGGCGACGACGTCGCGCGGCAAAAACGGTGATGATGATGTCGCTCATCTCAGGGATTTTCGCCATCAACTCGAGCATGGCCTTGCGCTGAACAATCAAACATCGGGAGGTCTTGGCGGCACGCATACTCATCGTGTTCACACCACCTGCCAAAAACGAAATCTCGCCAACGAACTGCGTGGGTCCTATCGAATGGGGCAGATAGCTTTCGCCGGTAAACGGATGGATGACTTCGATTTGGCCGTCGAGCACATACACAAAGCGGTCGGCCGGCTCACCGACGCGGGCAACGAAGTCGCCCGCCTCGAAAACAACCTCCTCACCCAAACGGCGAATGGCCTCGACGTGCGAGTCATGTAACGGCGTGCGGCGCATTTGTTGAAGATCGGCAGCGAGAGATTCCAAGATGAGTGTCCTTTAAATCAGAAACAAAATTATTGACACGCCAGACGCCCGGCACCGCACCGACAGAAATTCGACCGGCGTTTAGCTGACTGTGGCGAGCGCCTGCTCAAGGTCCTCGATCAGGTCATCAACATCTTCGAGCCCGACAGACAAACGCAGAAGATTGGCGGGGCTAACGGTGTGCTCGCCTTCCACCGAATGCCGGTGCTCAATCAATGACTCCACCCCACCCAGACTTGTCGCCTGTTTGAAAACGCGTGTAGCGCGCGCGACTTGCAGCGCCTGGGTCGCGTCACCGCGCATGAGCAACGAAAGCAACGCACCGCCGCCACTCATTTGCCGGTCGATGAGCGCCCGATCCTTGTGTTGCGGATTACCGGCGTACAGCACGCGCTCCACCTGAGCGTGCGATGTCAGCGCTTGTGCAATACGGGCAGCACTGCCACTTTGATGACGCACGCGCAGCCCAAGTGTCGCGAGCGAACGCAGCAGCAACCAGCAATCGAAGGGGGCCGGCACCGCACCGCCAATATTTTGAATGTGACGCAGAGCGTCGAGCGTCGCGCCCGCCTCCCGTGCGATCAGCACACCGCCCATGACATCGCTGTGACCGCCGAAAAACTTGGTCGTACTGTGCATCGAAAAATCGGCACCCAGCGCGAGCGGCTGCTGCAACACACTGGTTGCGAGCGTGTTGTCGCAACATACCTGTGCGCCATGCGCGTGCGCCCACTGGACGGTTGCGGCGATATCGGTGATGCGCATTTGCGGGTTGCTTGGCGTTTCGAGCCACACCATGCGCGTATTGGGTTGCCAGTGCGCCTCAATTACGCTCAGCGACGTCGTGTCCACCGCCGTGACCTCATGCCCCATACCGCGCACCAGATCATTGAGCTGCACGATGGTGCCGAAATAGGCGTCGCGTGTCGCCAGTACGTGACTGCCCGGCGGCAGCGATTGAAAAAGCGCCATGGACGCGGCCGAGCCCGTTGCAAAGGCCAATGCGTCAATACCATTTTCGAGGCTGGCAATACGCCGCTCAAGCGCGCGGCGATTGGGATTGTTCGTGCGACTGTATATATAGTCCTGATCATCTCGCGGATCCGCGCGTACGAAAGTCGTGCTCATCTCAATGGGCGGCACGACCCCATCGCCCGGCTGCGGGCTCGACGTAGCGCCGCCGTGAATCAAACGCGTATCAAATCGGTCGGCCATGAAGTTTCCTGCGCAGATGCAACGACATGCAGTCTAGCATCGGCGACATCACACAGTGCACGCGTCGCCAACCAGCGGGCGCAACACCTTATTTAGGGCCCGGCCAGCATGCGAAAATTTGTTGGATCTGGCCGGCTGGCAAGAAACACTGCCGCCCGGTGATTTGCACTATCGCGCTTTCGATGACTAGCTATGTTCCGCATCGGATGCCGTAAATACGGTTGCCGACACCTCACGAATCACCTGTGCAATGGCAGCGGCGGCGCGGCTGTGCAGCGCCGCTTTCGAATACAGCAGAAACACGTCGAACGTTAAGTCCGGCGCAGCAATACGTCGCGTCTCCATCTCGCCACGCTCTACTTCACGTTGCACGGCGGAACGCGCCAGAAGCGATACGCCAGCGCCACTGCGCACCATCTCCTTGATCGCAGCCAATGCGTCAATTTCCCATACCGGTTCAAACGGTATCGCGGCTTGCTCGAACGCCCGGGTGATGCGCTGGCGAATGCCGTTGCGCCGAAACGGCGCGATTACGGACATTTTTGCAACCGCATCAAGCGTGACAGGATCGCTGCACGCAAACCCGGCAGGCACCACCAGACACAGCTCTTCGCTGCCTATTTTCTCGCAATGGCCCAGCGCGCCGCCCTGCTCTTCCAACACGACCGCAATGTCCAGACGACCGCTGTCGACCCAATCAACCAGGTTTGCACTCAAACCCTCTGACAGGCGCACAGTAACCTGGTCGTAGCGCCCGGCCATCGCCTGAAGAACCGGGGACGCCATGCTCAAAATCGGGCTTGGCGGCATACCCACGCGCACGACGCCAGCCGGGTTGTCGTACCACGACAGCAGGCTTTGACGCGTGTCTTCAACCTGCTCGAGCAAAGCGCGTGCGCGCTCACACAAGAATTCGCCCTGCTCGGTCAGCTGCACGCCGCGACCGGTGCGAATAAGCAGTGCGGTCTTGAGTTCGGTCTCCAAAAGCCGGATGTGGCGACTCAACGCCGACTGAGCCAGAGGAATCTGCTCGGCCGCGCGCGTCAAACTGCCGCTGTCAGCGATGGCCAGGAGATAGCGGAGTTGACGTAGATCCATACGGTGCAATCGCAGTTTTAGATTTCAGATATCCCGGCGCCATTTTGTGCGTGGGTCGTGCCGAGTATATCCTTTCGCACGACGCTATTTATTTCCACGATCCCAACCGGAGCCCGACGCCATGTCGAAGCCCTCACTTGCCGATGTCTATCAGCCCACTCACGACGAGGCCGCGAGGCAGAGCTTTGTTGGCGCTCTGAAGGGGTTTCTCAATGGCCCGCTCGAAGTGAGCCTGGACCAGCGCTACGAGCAAACACTCAAACCCGCTTTCGAAGCGCAGCATCAGCGCTCGCCCCAAAATCGGGAAGACGGGCTGGCCGCGCTGGCCGACGACCATCTGTATCAGCTGTGGGGATCGAGCGTCTTCACGTCGCAAAACCTGATGTGGGAAACCGTCGACCAAACCTGTCAACGTGTTCTGCCTGAATTTGTTCAGCGGCGTGCGGATCTTGAGCGGTCACCGCAACGGGGCCGGCTCGAGCTCAACGCCGATCTGCCACTGCCCGAACCGATTCGCAGTATCGAGATCCACCGCCAGGAAGGGGGCTATTTCGGCGAGTTCGGCGACTACTCGATGCTCACGGGCCTGCGCTATTTCGGCACCGTCGAGCTGTATCGGGCGGCCAAGGGCATGTCCGCCGACACCACAACCGGCGCGCCAGGCATGGGCTTTTTTATTCTCAATGCCATCAAGAAACGCTTTGCCGACATCAAACCCCTGCGCATCCTCGATCTCGGTTGTGGCACGGGTACTGAAACGATTGCCTACGCCACGGCGTTCCCCGACGCCGAGGTGTGGGGCGTCGATCTATCGGCACCACTTCTTAATTTCGCTCACACCTGGGCCAATGACAACGGTCATAACATCAATTGGCGCCAGGCCGATGCGCGCAACACAGGCTTTGATGACGGTAGTTTTGACCTGATCGTATCGAACATCCTGTTCCACGAAACCTGGTTCGACATTGCCCCCGACATCATGCGTGAAGCGCGCCGACTGCTAACACCCGGAGGCGTCTTTTTGAATGCCGATACGCCGTATCAGCCGCATCGAATCAGCATTCCCAAGCAGGTAACCAACCACTGGCAAGTGCTGAACAACGGCGAGCCTTTTTGGACCGGCTATGCTGACCTGGACATGGCTGAACAACTGCTCGAGGCCGGCTTTGGCAAGGACGAGGTTTTTGCCGATTACGACCCGCTCGGGCAAGGTGCTTTTCATATTTTCGGCGCCCGCAAGGCTGCGACATGAGCGACGACCCGACCCAGGCCAACACGAGCAAATATGCGCGCCCGGATCACGTCCAAAATCTGAGCAACGACCAGATCGTCGCCGCACTGTTGCGGCTGACAATGGAGATCAGCGTGGTTCGTGACCGTCTGGCAACCTGCGAATCCTTGCTCCATGAGCACGGCATTTTCGATGCTGACGCCATCGATCAATACAAGGCCAGTCCGGGCGAGACAGCCGACCGAACCGCTGCACGTTTCGCCTTGATCGAAAAACTAATCAGCGACCTGTCCTGAAGGAAAAACCGTGGCTGACCCAAAACTAAAAGCGCAGTTTGCGCGCGGCGACTTTATCATGGCGCCCGGCGTATTCGACATGATGGCCGTCCATCTGGCCAATCGCATTGAGTTTGATGCGGTGTATGCCTCGGGCTACTGGCTCACGGCCTCCTATCTGGGTATTGCCGACGCCGGCATCGCCACCTACACCAACATGCTCGACCGCGTATCACGCGTATGCGAACTATCCACGGCGCCGGTAATCGCCGATGCGGACACCGGTTACGGCGGGCTACTCAACCTGCATCACACGGTCAAAGGCTATGAAAAAGCCGGCGTGTCAGGCTTTCAGTTTGAGGACCAGGTCTTTCCGAAAAAATGCGGCCACACGCGCAATCGGCCGGTCATCGCCAAAGACGAAATGGTACGCAAGATTCACGTAGCGCTCGACGCCCGTACTGACGAAAACATGCTGATCATTGCGCGCACCGACGCACGCACGGACTACGGTCTTGACGAGGCCATCGAGCGTGGGGTCGCGTATGGCGAAGCTGGCGCCGATCTGGTTTATGTCGAAGCGCTGGAAAGCGAGCAGGAAATGCAGCGGGTCGTGGCGGCTGTCGACACGCCGCTGTTGGCGAATATGGCGGACGGCGGCAAGACGCCGATCCTGAGCGCACAGCAACTGACCGACATCGGCTATCAGGCCGCCATCTTCCCCGCCATATCGGCCCTGTCGGCCATGGCGGCCGTAGACAAGGCCCTGCGCACTCTAAAAGAAACGGGTCAAAGTCAGCATCCTGATACCCCCCGTTTCGATTTTGGCGAAATGTGCGAACTGCTGGGTTTTGAGGACGTGTGGGCGTTTGAAGCGCGCTGGGGTCAGAGCCGGGAATAGCCGTCAATCGCGCGTCTGGATAAGCCCGCGCAGCAGATGGTTGACGATGATCGCGTCGTCGTAGGCAAAATTGACGTCCCCGTAACGCGCGACGACCAGCTTGTGCGACGGCACGACGTAAACACGCTGGCCGCCAAATCCGTCAAAGAAAATAACGTCGCGTGCCAGATAAGGTGCCTTGCGCGGCACTTGCATCGCGGTGGCCGGACCGTAAGAACGCATCGGGCTCCACGCCTGTCCAAGCCAAACGTGCAAGCCGTAGCCTTCATTGATGGCGCTCGGCGTTACAAACTGCGCGATTGACGCGGGCGACAGGACCTGATGTTGACCAACCCGTCCGCCGTTTGCCAGCATGACGCCGACCGCAAGCCAGTCACTTAACGATGCCTCCAAGCCCGACGCAAAGCGCGGCGAGCCGCCCGGGCGCTCGATCCAAAGTGCGGCAGCCGCGTTCCCCAGCGGCTGCCAAAGTCGCTGGCTCAAATAGTCGGCATAGCGCTGACCGCGCTGCGCCAACACCGACTCCAGGGCCGTACCAAGGACCTGTGAATTGAAGCCGTTGTAGTCGAAGAACTGACCCGGTTCACCCTCACGCTCAACGGCAAGCGCCGTCTTGCGAATCTCCGCTGAGTAAATCAGCGCCATAGAGCGCGGGTCAGTAAACGGATAGTGCGCCAGGCCGCTGCTGTGCGTCAGCAACTGTCGCAACGTGATGCGCCCACGCGGATCCTCCGACCATTCTTGCAAGAAGTCGCCCACCGGTGCGTCGAGCGACGAGATGAGACCGTCTTCGATCGCCGCCAAAATCATGAGCCCCAGCACGCTCTTGTGCATCGAAAAAGTGGCGGTGTGCGTGTTGGCATCGAAACCTTCGGCGAAATCACTCGCGACCAGGGCACCGTCATGCCAAATCAACAGGCCGCGCCCTTGTTCGCTGCGCGAATAGTCGATCGCGGCGGCGATTGCATCCGTGTCGACAAACCTGCCGCTCGTCATGGGCGTCACGACGCCTCCGGCCACGCGCTCTTTGGGCGTGCGCCAATCGAGCTTTGCAATACCCGGCTGCTTTTGTGCGTTGGCCAGATTGCGCGCCAGCACCTGTGCCGGGTCTTCCTGGACGACGGGTACGGGCGTCGCGCAACTGGCGACAAGCGCAAGCAGCAGGACACAAAATCCTGCGCGCGCTGGATTGATCATGTGCGATCTCCGATTTTGGGCAGCACCAGCGGCGCATTGGGAATCATCATGGTTTTCTCCTCGGTCATCAGCTCGACCGACGCGTGCAGTCCGTCGCGTCCCACGCCCGACATTTTGTAGCCGCCAAACGGCGCCCGCAGATCACGCGTGAGTGGCGTGTTAACCCAAACCGTACCGGCGCGGATATCGCGCGAGACCGACATTACCGCCGGCAAATCATCTGACCAGATATAACTGACAAGGCCAAAGTCCGACTGGTTCGCAACGCGCACCGCGTCGGCGGCACTCGCTATTCGCTGGATAGTGACAAACGGACCGAAAATTTCTTCCTGACAAACCCGCGCCTCGTTGTTGGTTGTCAGCGCCACGGTCGGCTCGACAAAATAGCCCTTCTCAAAACCCGGGCCGGCGACACCACCACACAGGATCTCGAGATTTTCGGCGCGTGCAATGTCGACATAGGACAGGACCTTGTCGCGATGGCGTTCGAAGGCAAGCGGGCCCAGCTCCGTGCCCGCTGCAAACGGATCGCCAACCTTGACATTGCGCATACGGTCAACAAATTTTTCGATGAACTCATCGGCCACCTTGTCGTGCACCAAGATGCGCGAGCCCGCCAGACACTGCTCGCCATTGCCCGCCAATATGGCCAACATCGACCCGTCGATGGCGGTTTCAAGATTGGCGCTGTCCAGCAC
>CAYGSQ010000048.1:0-12240 GCA_964352435.1 uncultured Gammaproteobacteria bacterium
GTGCAGATTGGAGTGTGCGGCTGTCGGCAGCAGGCCTGAAGTCGTATTTTCCGCGGTCCAGGCTGCGACAATTACCTACGCTCAAGGTTGCCAGGCACCACTGGCTTGACTACGTGTTCATGGTGGCTTCATTGACACGATGCAGGAGCTCGGCGGGCTTTTCGCGTGCGTTGCTGAAGCTCTGAACATCCGTCGCGCGTGCTGGAGAAGGCGCTGCGCATCATGATCTTGTCCAACAAATGGAACATGACCTGCGGTATAATGAGTTGCATCAATAGCGGCCAATGGTGTGTTTTTTTTAGAGGCTACCGTTGGGTAGTCAATACGGTTTTTTAGCGAACATTGTTCACCGTTGTTCAGACTAATTTTTCAGTACTGTTTACAGACGAGGCATAAGCTATGGCAAACGAAGGCTACCATGAGCCGATCAACGAGTTGTCGGACGAGACACGAGACATGCACCGGGCCATTACTTCACTGATGGAAGAACTGGAGGCGGTCGATTGGTACAACCAACGTGTTGACGCCTGTAAGGATAATGAATTGAAGGCGATACTCGCGCACAACCGCGACGAGGAAAAAGAACACGCAGCAATGGTACTGGAGTGGATACGCCGTAAGGACCCGAGGTTCGACAAAGAACTGCGAGACTACCTGTTTACAGATGCACCCATTGCGCACGAGTAATAGTCTGCAAGATCGAATTGAGATCGGTATCAGACTATTGGAATTGAAGGACAAAGTGTATGAGTAATGAGAAGATCAAGAGCTTGTTGGGGAGGTTGCACGCTGAGATTGATGACACAACTGTGGATGATGAAACGCGTTCAATGCTTTTAGCGCTTGAAACCCAGATTGACGAATTGCTGGATTCTACGAATGAGCGTGGCGAGGCGAGTTCTGTTATCGGTAGCGCAGGTGAATTGGAGGCGTCGTTCGCAGCAAAGCACCCGCTGGCCGAGCGCTTCATCCGTGAAATCGTTGATACGCTAGCCAAGATGGGCGTGTAAGAAGCCGTGCACCATGTGGCAGGGTTTCCTTCCACGGCGTTTTCCCTGCCGCGGGCTACATAAGTGGCATTGAGTGCCACCATCTGTCGCGCACAAATCGGCATCGCCGATGTCGATCGGCATTTCTATGAGGACGTGGCGTTGACCGTTGCCCGCCACCCGTCTGAGAACGACGAACGCATGATGCAGCGACTGCTGTGTTTTGTGCTGTACGCCCATGAGGACCTGGTATTTACCAAAGGGCTGTCCACTGACGATGAGCCCGATCTTTGGCAAAAAAATCTGACCGGCGACATTGAGCATTGGATAGAATTGGGCCAACCCGATGTGCGTCGCATTGCCAAGGCATGCGGTCGCGCACGGCGGGTTAGCGTGCATTGCTACAGCGGGCACAGCGCCGAACTGTGGTTTAGCAAGCTTGAGCCTGAGCTGCGGCGGTTCAAAAACCTGCAGGTGCTCAATTTGGCGCCGGATCAAAGCCTGGAGCTTGCATCGCTTGCAGGTCGTAATATGGCGCTTCAGGCCTATATTTCAGACCAACAGGTGTTGATCAGTAATGAGGAGAGTAGTGTGCAGTTGACGCCACAACAGTGGTATCCGTCATTCGACTGAATTTGGATAGGTGTCTTGACAGTGAATAAGAAGTTATTACAGCGCGCCGTTGGTTTACTGCAACGTATGTTGTTCGTGACAGCCTTCTGGGGTCTGCACGTTGCGAGTTCTGCCATCACGCTTGAAGAGTACGGCGTCACGCTAAATGGCACGGGCTTGGTCGATCATGTCTCTCAATTGCAATGGCTGGATTCCAGTTTGACCTACGGCACGACCGCCGCGCTGACAGACTACATTGACGCAGGTTGGCGACTGGCCACAGAAGAAGAGTTTCTCTTCCTGTTGGGCCGTGGCAGCAATACGAGCGATCTGGATGGGGTCGCATTTTTGTCGATGGCACAGCGGCTTGGCTTTACCGCGGACCCTGATGGCCTTGATCTGGTGCAGCCATGGCTTTGTCATGCACCGGGCGCTGACCCCGGAATTTGCAACCAGCTCGACCACTACAACTACGTATCGTTTGCTTTGGACGTTTTTCCGCGCGGCAGTACAACGCATTTCAACTACTACAACTACCTCGCGACGTATCAGCTTTATAATCTGGACCAGACGCAACCATGTCCACAATGCATGGGCAGTGCGCTGCTTGTGCGTCCCGTGCCCCTGCCAGCCGCGGTTTGGTTGATGCTTGGTGCGTTGGGGGCGTTGGCGCGCGTGGGGCAGGTCGACCCAAAGTGTCCGTTTGGTTTGCGGCTAGGGCAAACCTGAACGGGCGCGGTTTGGCTACTCTAAGGATTTGCAAGAGTGACTTTGACCTACGACAGACGGTGTTGTTCTGGCCGGTCATTCGTAAGCGATCCGCCATCAATGCCTTCCCTTGACTAACTCAGAGCCTACGCTACTCGGAGGCGTTCTTTCGTTTCGTCGTCAAGATTGCGAATGCTGTGGTGGTGCAATGAAGATCTCCCGCTCCTGCGCATCCATGCACGTCATCGCCTGCATCGAGCAGCCCGAGGTGATCGAGCGGATTCTTCGTCACCTTCAACGTACTGGACAGCATGATGGAGCGGGGCGACCGCAGGCGCCGCGAGCACCGCCCGGCGTGGTCCTGACTTCTTCACTATTTGACTCGTCTGACTGACGCTGTTCGAAGCACCGTCGGGTATGTGAGAGCGTAAACCTGAAACAAGTTGAACATAAGGCCCAGAGAGTAGCCTGCTATTTGCGAACACCTCTGTGGTATGTCGCTCGCGTTGGGGCGAATTCCCTGGTTTGGCGAACAAATAACGGATAGATAACGGCCACAATCACAAATTGAACCGGCGCCTTGATACCGTATTGCTTACGTTTGCACGGCCAGCTGGCCAAACCCGGCAGTACAAGATTAATGGATGCCTGACTATGAATACACCGAAGTTCTTTTTCCTCATTCTCGCTATTGCGTTGACGCAAGGCTCGCATGCCGGTGATAACTCGTGGACCTTCGACGGCCCCGGCGGCGGTCCGACAACTCTGCCCGCCGCCAGCCCTTATGCCGATGATTTTCGGCTGATGGCTAGCTTTGGCCATTTATTCAACTGGTCAGAGCAGGACGAGTCATGGCAGAGGGTCGCAGGGTTTCGCGCCAACGTGACGTCCGTCGAGTTTGACCCCAATGACCCGGATGTTGTGTTCGTCGGTGCCGCGCAGGGCCCTTTATTAATGTCGACAGACGCGGGGCGCAATTTCACGTCCATCAACTCGACGCTCGGCGGATCGAGCGGCACTAGAAGCATGGCTATGTCGACTGGTGGGCGCCTGTATGCGGCTATGGGTAACCTGGCGATAAATTACACAGATGATCAGGGCGGCAGCTGGGTGTCGGCGAACACAGGACTGCCAACCTACTTCTTTGGTTTTATTACGGTGTCCGATTTTGACATCGCGCCGTCGCTGCCGCAGCGGCTCTACGCCATCTACGCTAGCCGCGGTCTCTATGTTTCCAATGACTTTGGCGAGTCCTGGGGACAGGTCGTAGCGGCGGGTTTGCCACAGCAGCTGGATGGCCAATTCTTACGGCTGTTCATCGATCCGTTGGATCCCGCCCATCTGTACATCACCTCGTCTGTCACCTACGAGTCTTTTGACAGCGGGGGAACGTTTAGTTTGTCGTCGCTGGGTGATGTACAGCGTCTTGATAACGTGCCAACACTCCCACACCACTGGGTTATGTCGAGTATTTTCACGCAGATCGTCAGTCAGAGCACTGACGCCGGTCTAACATGGGCCGCCATTTCGGACGAAGAAGAGGGTTTGACGGATGCCACTGTCCTGGCCGATGGTAGCGGGCTGGCGTCTAGTCTTAAGGGCGCCTACGTACGTGATAGCGAGGGCGCGCCGTGGTTGCCAGAATCCAAGGGCCTCGCAGCTACGACGCCAAGACAGCTAGTACTATATCCGACCACCGGTCGCGTTTAGGTTGGTAGGCAAAGCAGCGGCTTGTTCGCCTCAGATGACCATGCAACCAGTTGGCAAAGCATCGCGGGCGGCCCAACCCAGACGGGTGGGCTGGTTTCGGGTGCGTTGGAAAATCTCGTGCTTTCTCCTCATGACGACGCGACGCTGTTCGCGGCGACGAGACTTCCGACCGCCATTTATCGTTCCACCGACGATGGCGCATCATGGTCGACGTTTGGGACATTGCCTATCTCTGGCACGGCTTATGTTAGTCAAATTGCTGTAGCCGATTCGGATGCACAACGGATGTATTTTGCCGCGGCTGAGAGCAGTGGCAATTTTTACGCCTCGCAAGATGGCGGCAACAATTGGACGCCACGCAATGTGCCCACCGTGGGCGACGTTGTGAATATTGCAGTGAACCCTGATGACGCCGAGCTCGTCCTTGTGACGACCGACGCGGCCAGCGTTTGGCGCAGCACCAATGGCGGTATCAGCTGGTCCCAGACATTGACCGGGAGCTCGTTCTCTTCCGGTGCATTGAGCTACTCGCCGCATGTTGCCGGTCGGGTGTATGTGGGCAGCACTCAGAGTGCGTATGTCAGTGACGATTCTGGACTAACGTGGTCGGCCTTTTCGCAATCTCTGAGTAGCATGGATTCGGCGCTACTTGAACATCCGATCTATCCCGACGTTTTTGTCACTACCGTGAGAGGGCAAGGCCCTATCCGCAGTCTGGACGGCGGCATTACCTGGGAGTCGTTCGATGAACTTGACCCGCTGGTGGATCACGATTGGGATAGCATGTTTTATGCTGACTACGAGCTCGGTCTTGACGTGGCGCGCTCTGAAATCGTGTATGCAACAGGCGATGGCGGAACTGGCCAGGGTTTGGGCGTCTATACGATAAGCCGTGATACAAGTGTGTTGATTGAAACGTCGGCGGCGACCATCGATCTGCTAGCGACGGCAGACGTTAGTGTCATGTTGACCAACCAAAGCAACAAAATGGCAGGCCGTGTGCGCAGTTCGATTGACGTCTCGCCCAACGTTCGCGTGGTCAGCGCCACGCTAGCCGGTGGTGCGTGCGTCATTGAGGCGAACACGGTTAACTGCGAGCTCGACGCTCTGCCTCCAGGCGAAAGCGCAGCCGTTTCTATGGTTGTGGAGCCGATCTGGGTTGGTGATGTGACCATCACTGCAACCGTTGCTTCACTTGAGAAAGACCCAAACCCGGCCGACAACGTATTCGCTTCGACACAGCTCACGGTCGTGAGTGCCGACGTCGACGAGGACGGCGTGGCGGATCTGGAAGACAACTGCGTTTTCATGACGAACGCGGATCAACGTGATAGCAATGCCGACGGCTTTGGAAACCTGTGCGATGCGGATCTCAACGATGATCTGATAGTTAACGTTGTTGATCTAGGCATACTACGAACACGGTTCTTCAGTGACGATGCGGACGCCGACTTTAATGGCGATGGTACGGTCAACGTGGTGGATCTGGGCTTGATGCGAGCTCGCTTTTTCTTAGCTCCCGGTCCGAGTGGGTTAGAACCGCCGGTGCTGGTCCAATGATCGGATAGTCTTGCCGCCCGCGTGCCCTGCTCACAGAGCAAAGCACTTAATCGTCTTCTGTGCTTAGAGCGATTCGGCACGCGATTGTCATCGTTACGGCCGATCCGCTCAAGCAAAGTGGTTGGGGGAGCTTGACGCTGAGTATGGAGTGCGATTTGAGCAATGGCCCAGTCATGACGCTAAGGGTAACCACAACGCAGGCAACCAGCGGACTGATCAATAACATCGTCGGTCCGAAATTGTGAATGCACCTCGACTTGCCCTGCGTGGGGCGCTTCGAGGACTTTGGGTAGGGCGTTTAGATTTCCTGTTCTCAGAGCGTTTTTGCTTCCCATTCGCCTGATTTTATGAACAAGCCATGAATTGTCTCGGCCATCGCGTTGTATCCCAAGGCTTGGCCGCGCGCTCGTACCTCTTGCCCATGCTGCTGACCGCAGCGGTGGTCCCCGCCTGAGCCTGGCGCTCCCTGTCATGGGTCTGTTCCACGGATTTGCCGTGAACCTCGCAGTGATGCCAAACTGCAGCAACGCTCGAACGCCGTGGCGCTAATACAAATTCGGAGAGACACTATTATGCAAAGCCCAGCTACCGAAAGTGTGAGGTTACTTTCACGCGTCACTCTTACTATGCTCGCCCTTTTTGCTGTGCCCTGGTTGGCTGGTATACACGCTCTGGCTGCGCCATCGGACGACACTTCGCCGGGTCTGACCAAGTATCAGGCCTATGTGGCGGCGTACAATCAGGAACGCGCCGAGCTCGCCCGCGCCGCGACTGT
Source organism: uncultured Gammaproteobacteria bacterium (assembly GCA_964352435.1). Classification (GTDB taxonomy): domain Bacteria; phylum Pseudomonadota; class Gammaproteobacteria; order Steroidobacterales; family JBCCMA01; genus JBCCMA01. Next base: position 6,355 of record CAYGSQ010000048.1, read on the forward strand.
GCCGGTGGAGGCGCCTGATTTTGCCCAAATGGTGGCGCAGCCGCGCGCCGACAATCATGTTCTGGTCCGGTTTGCTGATACGCGCACCTCGCCCGATGCGCTGCGCTCGCTGGGGGTCACGCATTCCAAGTCACTGGGGTTCGTCCCGGGTTTGCACCGCATGCAGGTGCCTGCCCACATCAGCATGGCGGCGATGCTCGAAAAGCTGAATGCCCGGCCTGATGTGGCGTATGCCGAGCCCGACTATCGTACGCTCACGACATTGATCCCGAACGAGCCCAACATCACCGGCGGTGAGTGGTGGCTGAACCAGATCCGCGCTTTTGCCGCATGGGATGTCAGCACCGATGCAACAGCGATTGGGCCGGTTGCCGTGTTTGATACCGGCGTGCTGGCGACGCACCCGGATCTGGTGGACAACATGTGGGTCAACCCGGATGAGATCGCGAACAACGGCATCGACGATGATGGCAACGGCTATATCGACGATATCCATGGCATCCAGGCGCTGTTCACCACGATCACTCACGGTACACCCGTTGCAGGCACGATCTGCGGACAGGGCAACAACGCTATTGGTTATGTCGGCAGTGCGTGGGACTGCCAGATTATGGATATCGAAAGCGTCGAAAGTACTAACAACACCGTGGCCGCAGTGGTGGTTGGCCTCGACTATGCGATCAGCGAGGGCAGCAGATTGTCTAATCACAGCTGGCGCCTTTTTACGTTTTCTCAGGCGCTTGCCGATGCCGTGACACAGGCCGAGACACAGGGCCACTTGATGATCTGTGCGGCCGGTAACGAAGGCAACAACATCGATGTGCAGAACGTCAACTTCCCGGCGCGACTGCCCAACGACAATGTCATAACGGTTGCCGCCAGCACGCAAAGCGAGGCGCGTATTTCATACAGCAGCTTCGGTCCGGTCTCTGTCGATCTCGCGGCGCCGACGGAGTTTGTCACGGTGGCCGAACCGGCCGGCTATGGCGGTTTTAGCGGCACGTCGCAGGCCTCACCTGTGGTGGCGGGCGCCGTTGCGCTGGCGTGGTCGCAAGCACCGGAGTGGAGCTATCTTGAGATCCGTCAGCACGTGCTCGACCACGTGCGCACCTCGGCGCTGTGGACAGGTCTGACGACCACCGGCGGCATTCTCGACATGCAGGCGATGATGGAAAACATCGACCCCGACACCGATCAAGATGGTATCCCCAACAGCACGGATCCCGATGATGACAATGACGGCGTGCTCGATGAGGACGATGCGTTTCCGCGTGACCCCAATGAATCGGTTGATACCGACAGTGATGGCATCGGCAACAACGCCGATACCGATGACGATGGCGACGGCGTGGCCGATGTTGACGACTGGGCGCCGCTGGACCCGGCTGAGCAGTTCGATACCGATAACGACGGCGTCGGCAATAATGCGGATGCCGATGATGACAATGATGGCACGCCCGATGCGCAGGACGCATGCCCGCTCGACCCGGACGAGACCCTGGATTCCGACGGAGATAGCGTATGCGACAACTCCGACGCGTTCCCGAACGATCCAACCGAGAACAGCGATGCCGACGGCGATGGCGTCGGTGACAATGCCGATAACGACGGCGATAATGACGGCCTGCCCGACACGGTCGAAACGATCATCGGCCTGACGATTTTCAGCGACGACTTTGAGGCTTCAAGCGGCTGGATCACCAATCCCGATGGTACGGACACCGCAACCACAGGCGCTTGGGCGATCGGCGAGCCGGCGCAGACGTCATCGGACCAGGACGGCACGCCAATCCAGCTCGGCACCACCACCAGTGGCGTCAATGCCCTGGTTACCGATCCAACCGGTACCGATCTTGGATGCTGCGACATTGACGGTGGCGTAACCTCGGTGCGCTCGCCGCCCATCGTCATTCCACAGACGGTGACCGCGGTGAACCTCACGCTCAACTACAACTTTGCGCATACGCTGAACGCAGAGGTGGTGGACTTTTTCCGTATTACCGTTGAAGGCGCGAGCGATGTCGTCGTGCTTGATCTGGCAGGCCTGCCGGGACAGCAGCGCGGCGGTGCGTGGACCGCTTATGGCGCTGATCTCACTGCCTTTGCCGGACAAACGATCACGCTGCATATTGCTGCGGCAGACAACGGAGGCGGCTCGCTGATTGAGGCCGCGGTGGACGATGTCGCGATCGTGGTGTCGGCGATGCCCGATCAGGACAACGACGGTGTCGACGACCTGTTCGATCTGGACAGTGACAACGACTCCATACCCGATGTCATCGAAGCCGGACTGCAGGACGTCAACAACGATGCCAAAGTGGATGACGTTGCAGACCAGGGCACGGTAACGACGCCGCCGGACAGCGACGGTGACGGCCTGCCCGATTACCTGGATCTGGAAAGCAGCAATCCGAACAACGATGGCACCGCCTATGACATCCAGACCGGACCGTTTGCAGGTGAAGACACCAACGGCGACGGGACGGTCAATGATCTTGATGCCAACGGCGGTACGGATGCCAACGGAAACGGCTATGACGATGTGTTTGAGACCACGATGATCGATACCGATGGCGATGGCGTGTTCGACGGCGTTGACAACTGCAGCGCAGTCGCAAACAGTGATCAGCGCGATACGAACAATGACGGTTATGGCAATGCTTGCGATGCCGACCTGAACAACGATTGCGTGGTCAACGTTGTCGATCTTGGCATCCTGCGGGCGGTCTTTTTTAGCGCAGACCCCGATGCGGACTTCAATGGCGACGGTGTCGTTAACGTGGTCGATCTGGGTTGGATGCGGTTGGGGTTCTTTATGGCCCCCGGACCCAGTGCGACGGATAGTTGCTCTGGCTCTTAAAACAACTCGCTCGTAAGAGCCTGGCACTGACACCGCAAGGGCAGGTGCGCGAATTGCTGAAGACGCCATGGCGCGACGGTACGACGCATGTGATGTACGAGCCGCTGGATTTCATCGCCCGGCGTGGTCCTGACGTCTTCACTATTTGACTCGTCTGACTGACGCTGTGGCTTAGCGATTGATGGCCACGGCGGGCGCCCATGCGACCCGGGCTCGACCACAAGCTTGGCCGGCGCCGGCGTACTGCTGAGACTGACGGGTAATTAGCTGAATGTCGCGCGTAATCAGAATAAGTACTGCGGGAGCAGGCTGCGTCACGTTACGTCACTGAAGCCCGCCCCCGAGTACCATTATTTTTACATCGAGCCCTATCTGGATACGATGTTGCGACAGTTTTGTGTCACCGTGTTCCGCCAGGGTGATGCGGCGGATGATGTGGCGCAGGTGTCATCGTAGATCATCAGATGTGGACGCTGCTCGGTCGGGAACGCCTGGTCACAAAGACCGTCTTCCTGGCAATCGATCTCGATGTACTGATCATAGCCCGTGATCGAGACAAGGTCCCCGTCTGCCGGTGGTACCGTGGCAGCTGGCCATTGGTACGGAGACTGGATGCCAAGCGGTACGGTTGAGGCTGGCAGTGCAACCGTGCGAGAGACAATCGCGGTGTTTGTCGGATTTTTATTCATGGTGTAAGCGGTCTCAACAACGTGCCCAAACGCGGTGCCCGTTGCTCCGCCCCCGGAATTGCGATTCACCTCAAGGGCCGTGAGCTGCGCATTGAGAATGCTCGGTGCACTGACGTTAATGATGCCCCCATGCATATGAAATGTACCATTGCCGTCGGCCTGGTTGGCATCGGTCGTGCCCACCCTGACGCCGTAGAGACTGTGGGCGATTGAAGGATCGGCGTCCGAGGTGTCGAAGCGCAGGCTTGATCCGAACAGTCGCATATCACCGTCGTTGAACACGACCGCGGCCGCAAGCGGGCTCTGGTTTGTCGCACCAACTTTAACCACCAGATCCGTACCGTAAAACCACGACTCGTCGCATGAGGCTTTATACGCCACTCTGGACGACTGAATTCTTGAGCTGAACCAGTAGTGGAGACCGTTGCCGAGCGTTGCGCATGAGCCCGCCAGGCCACCATCGTACCAACCGAACTGCTGACCAACGACATCGACATTGGTCCAGCGGGACTTGCCGCCGCCGTACCAAAATAGTCCGCTGCCGTTGTCACTGCGCAACGTCATATTCTCGACCACAATGTCCGTGCACTGTTGAAAACGCATGGCAGACCCGACGGGTGTAATACCACTGTCACGCACGATGGTCTGATCTGCGCCAGCACCACGAAATGTAACGTAGCCATTGCGTTCGCCGCCGCTGTCGGGGCAAGTGACGACTGAGCTGTACAGCACCGTCGCTTCCGCGAAATCACCCGGGCCAATTTCAACCAGGACGCGATCATCCGCCGCTGGCGCACTGCAGCGGTTGGTGTCGTCCGCCTGATCCCATAACCAGTCATCGACCAGTGAGATGTCTTCGAAGCAGACCCCGGTGGCGCCGGAACAATCCGCCTTGACGGAAACATGGTCTGCGTTACTGCACAGCTGACCGAGGGCTGACGTGGTTGTAAAGCTTGCCGTTAGCAAGAGTAACCATTTCCCCACGCCTAACCGGTGCGTATCGTCCTTTGATCTTTTAGTCGACATTTTGTTGATCCTCGTAGAGTAAATATTTCGAATGTGTCTCAGCCGCATGTGCGGGACCAAGAGGTCGACAGTAGTTGATGGGCGGGTGTTTGAGGACGGCGCGGCTGTTATCTATTTGTTATTTCAACCGCTGTGGTTGCAACGCGGCTCGGCCTTTATTAAAAAGCAGGCTTGCTCATCGCCTACTATACTGACTGGAAACGGGCGCGCAGCGTCAATCCCCATCAGATTTGTTGTGGCGAATTGAGCTTTGCCCAGTCAATGCACGACGGAGTAGTCGATGAATGTACGTTACGCATCCGGTCCAACGGCCATGGTATTTAAAGACGAGAACGGCACCCGCAGCCGCAAGAAGCTGGTGCAGCTTTTGTGGGGCGATTTGTTCGATCTCAAGGAAGAGCCGCCGGGAGAGTTTGCCAAAGTAGGCGTGCGCATTGACCAGGGCACGAAAATCCATAGTGGCTGGATGCGCAAGAGTGATATCCAGGAAAAGGCAGTTTTGGAGGTCACGTTTGTGGATATCGGGCAGGGCGATGGTTGCCTGATGATCTTGCCGGATTCGGACAGGGAAGACGTTGAGCGGCGCGCAATGGTGATCGACGCGGGCGAGCAGGACAATATGATGCGTTATCTCAGATACCGCTTCATGTATCCAAGTGCGCGCAGGCCAAAAGAGCTTCACGCCGCCGTTATCTCACACCCCGACAAAGACCATTACAACGGCTTCGGCCCGATATTCAAGCAGGCCGGATTGCGCTTTAAGACGATCTATCACAATGGTCTGGTGGAACGAAAAGGTGATGCGTCGCTTGGGCCAAGAACAACGGCCAAGCCCAAACTCTACACCCATCTGATCAAGTCTCGCGCACAACTGAAAACGCTGCTCGACAAGGATGCAGCGCTTCCCGGCAGGAAGGTCTACCCTGACATGCTCAGGCGCGCACTTGAGGCCGGCAAATTCGATTCGTTCAAAATGTTGGCGCGTGATTCCAGGCATATGCCTGAATTTGGACCGAACGAGGAGGTCACTATTCAAGTGCTGGGCCCGGTGGTCGAAAAAAACGCTCAGGGAAAATCGGGGCTGCGGGAATTTGGCAGCCCGGGATTAACCAAGAATGGTCACTCGGTGGTGCTGCGCCTTATTTATGGCAACGTGCGAATGTTGTTGGGGGGAGATCTGAATATCCCGTCCGAGGAGTTGCTCCTAAAAACGCTGATGCGCAAGAAGGTGCCGGAAGATCCTGCTGCGCGGCGCGAATACATCGCTGATGCTCGCAAGAAGCTCGAAGTGGATGTCGCGAAGTGCTGCCA
>CAYGSQ010000049.1:0-12228 GCA_964352435.1 uncultured Gammaproteobacteria bacterium
CTGCACTTCTTTCGCGGCAGCGGTGAAACCTACTTCGAATCCGTCAGCATGTTTGTCTTTTTCCTGTTGTGCGCGCGCTGGGTATCGATGGTGGTGCGCCATCGCTCACTGGACGCCCGCCTCGCGCTCGCACCACTGCTGCCCGACGTCGCTTTACGGGTGGAAGACGACTCACTCGCGCCGGTACCACGCAGTGCATTGCGCACCGGTGATGTCGTCATGGTCCGCGCCGGCGACGCTTTGCCCGGTGACGGCATTGTGGAACAAGGCGAGTCGACGCTTAATGAATCCTTGCTGTCGGGCGAATCGGCGCCTTGCCCACGGGCACCGGGCGACCGCGTACTGGCGGGCAGTATAAATATTGACGCCCCGTTACACGTGCGACTCACAGACGTTGCGAGTCAATGCGCCGTCGCCCAAATGGCACAGAATCTGGATCAGACCCGCGCGCAGCGACCCGCCATGCAAAGTGCGTCGGGACGACTGGCGACGCGCTTTATCCAGATACTGCTGATCACCGCCGCGGTCGTGGGCCTCGTCTGGTGGCAAATCGATGCAACGCGCGCACTGGAAGTGGTACTCGCAGTGCTCGTGGTCACCTGTCCCTGTGCGCTGTCGCTCGCGATTCCCACCGCGCTGTCCGCTGGTGCGGCGCGTCTGGCACGCCAGGGCATTCTGGTTCACCGACTCGATGCCCTGGAAGTTCTTGCGCAGGTACGCGTTGCCCTGTTCGATAAAACCGGCACGTTAACCGACGGCCAATTTACGATTGAGAAACGGTGGGCCAACGCAGAGCACCCGCATCCTGTTAGCGCCACCGAGCTGGTCAGCATGGTCACGGCGCTCGAGCAATTCAGCACCCACCCTTTGGCGAGTGCATTTCGCGCGACCCCGACCGCGCACAAGGCCGTCGACGTGGAGGTGGTTGCCGGTCGCGGCCTGCGTGGCAAGGTGCATGACCGCCTGCTACTGGTGGGCAACGCGCAATTCACCGGGGTCGAGGAACGCGACGACAGCGTGACGCACAGCACGATTTACGTGACCGATGCCAACGGACTTTTGGGCACCATTCACCTGCGTGACGACTGGCGGCAGGATGCCGCTGCCATGTTGTCAAAGCTCGCTGAGCTTGGGCTCACACGGCTGATCGTAAGTGGAGACCAACCTGAACGGGTCAATCAGGCCATCGAGCAACTTGCGCTCGACGGTGGTTACGCAAGTTGCCTGCCGTCACAAAAACTGGCCGTAGTCCGCGAACAACAAGACGCCGGCCGCGCCACCATGGCTGTCGGAGACGGCGTCAATGACGCGGCGTTTCTCGCCGGCGCCGACGTGTCGGTCGCACTGGCTGAAGGCGCGGATATGGCGCGCGCGGCGGCCGATATTGTCATTACCGGTCACCGCCTCCAGCCACTGCTCAGCCTGATGGCGGTTGCACGGGATGTCCCACGGACGATTCGACAGAATCTAACCTGGGCCATTGGGTACAACATGATCGCGGTGCCACTTGCGGCGCTGGGTCTGGTCGGCCCGGGTCTCGCCGCGTTGGGCATGTCACTGAGTTCCGTTGTGGTGGTACTCAATTCGGCCCGCAGCGCACGCGCTGCCCTACCGCCGCTGCTTCCTCAATCACTACGCACCGATCGTCGCGTGCTGGAACGAGCCATATGAAAATTCTGTTCTTGCTCATCGGTCTGAGCGTCTCTTTGTTTGCGATCGCCCTGTGGGCCTTCTTCTGGATGGTCAGACATCGCCAATTTGAGGACCTGGATTCGGCGGGCTGGCGCGTACTGCTTGACGATGATGCGCCTCGCGGGGAAACGCCGAAGTGAATTCACTGCCAATCGTCACCGCACTGGCAACGGGCTTCATGGCCAGCGGCCATTGTCTGGGTATGTGCGGCCCCATAAGTGCTTTGGGCGGTGCGCAACCGGGGCAACCCCGGGTCCAGCGCGCCGTCACTTACAACGCTGGCCGTCTACTTAGCTACACGTTTATCGGTGCCGGGTTTGGCGCATTGGGACACGCACTTGGCAGCGCGGCCAGCATTGCACAGTGGGGGCTCGTGATGCGTGTTGCATTGGGGGCAGTCCTGCTGCTCATCGGTCTACGGTTGATGCTTCAACGCAAAAAAGCAACCGCCATTGAACGCGTCGGTGCGCGCATCTGGAAAAAACTGGCGCCACTGACACAGCATATTAATCCCACCGGACGCACACGTGATTTGTTTGCACTGGGTCTTCTTTGGGGTTGGCTGCCCTGTGGCATGGTGTACAGCATGCTCGCGGTCGCCGCCGTTTCCGGCAGCGCCGCTTCCGGTGCCGGCACAATGTTGGCCTTTGGAATTGGCACGTTGCCGGCGATGCTGGGCTTGTCCCTGGCCGGCGCCCGTCTTCACCATTTGCGCCGGCCCGCTGCCCAACGCGTACTGGGTGGCGTGTTGATTGCCAGTGGCTTGTGGATCGCCGCAATGCCGATCTACCATGCGCTACCGACAAGCGATCATGGCGGACATGCCCATCATCATGTGCAGTCGCGTCATTAAACTATGCGTGATTGGTGTATCCTCAAGTTTCCTTGCAGCCCTATGTGGAAGCGAACATGCGGTATCGAGCCACAAGGAAACGCTGGCTTACTGGCTTGGGCATCTGGCTACTGGCACTGTGCAATAGTGCCCATGCAGCACCGCCCGACCCTGAGTTCAACGCCCAACTAACGCCGACCGAACGACAGTGGTTAGCGGACCATCCGCGCGTGCGTTACACCGGCGACCCGGACTGGCTACCGTTTGAATCATTCGACGAAAACAATCAGTACACGGGCATAGTCGCCGATTTGCTCAGAGAAATAAGCGCGAGAAGCGGCGTCGCATTCGACATCGTGCAGCCGACTAATTGGCTTGAGGCGCTGGATCTCGTCGCAAGGGGTGAGGTGGATATGGTCTCGGCGACCACGGCCAACCGGGATATCGCCGCAACCTTCGACGCCACGCGACCCTATCTGACCAGCAATGTCGTGATCGTGACGCGCCGTGAACACCCGGCGGTCAATCACCTGATGCAACTAACCGAACTGAACATCGGCCTCGTCCGCGGCTACGCTTACGTACCGATCCTTCGTGAACACTATCCCGACATCGATTTCGTTGAAGTCGACACCGTCGCGGCCGGGTTTGCGGCGGTTCAGGCCGGCGATCTACACGCAATGCTAAGCACCAACGTCGTTGCGCGTGAAAATTTCAAGTCTGCCCAATTCGACGAGCTGGCCGTGCGCGGTACGACTCAGGTCTACCTCAGCGCATCACTGTTTGTTTCACGCGAAGAGCCAACTCTGCGCGCGATCGTCGACAAGGCGCTGCAAGACATCTCATTCGATCAGCGCAACGCGATCTTTGACAAATGGATGGCCCGCTCTGAAGACACGGCCGCAGCGCTCACCACGCTGTCACTGACCAAGCAGGAACGACGCTTGCTTGACGCACATTCGCCGTTGACGCTCGCGGGTGATCCGGACTGGCTTCCGTATGAAGCATTTGATCAACACGGCAATTACATCGGCATGGTTGCCGACCATCTGCAACTGATCGAGCAGCTTCTCGGCATTACGATCAACGTCACGCGTACGTCAAGCTGGACCGATTCCATAGACCTGGCCCAGCGCAATGATGTCGACATATTGTCAGAAACAGCGGACTCGGATCTGAGCGACGCATTGCGCTTTAGCGCACCCTATCTCGAAAGCCCGATCGTTATTGTCATGCAACGCGAAGCAGAATTCGCACCCGACCTGCACAGCGTCGCGCATCTGCGGGTCGGCGTCGTGCGCGCCTATGGCTACGTGCCAAAGATCATGCGGGCGTATCAGGACACCAACTTTATCGAGTATCCCACCTTGCGCGACGGGCTTACGGCGGTATCGACCGGCGCACTGGACGTCATGCTGTGTTCATTGGCGCAATGCAGTTATCAAATCCCGCGGGAAAGCCTGAATAACTTGCGCATCGTCGGGCGCACGCACTTCTCAACGCGTCTGGCACTTGGCTTTCAACCAGACCTGGCGCCACTAATTCCGCTATTCAATCGCGCGCTTAACGCCATAGATGTCACCCAGCAACAACGCATCCGCCGCAATTGGGCGCGCGATCCGTCGGCAGATTTGCACAGCGATCAGCAGCTCTATTGGGCCATTGCCATTGCGCTGACGCTCGCGGCGTTCGCCGTCATGCGTAGTCTTTATCTGGTCAAGCAGGTGCGCGAACGCAGTCGTCAGGCCCATGCCCTCGCGTTGGAAAAAGACCAGGCGGTTGAGGCCAATCAGGCGAAATCTCAATTTTTGGCGGCCATGAGCCACGAAGTTCGGACGCCCATGAATGGCGTCCTGGGTCTGATCGAAATACTTGGTCATACGGCATTGGATCGGGGCCAGTCACAAACGGTTTCCTACATTCGCCAATCAGCGCAGTCCCTGATGGCGATTATCGACGACCTGCTCGACCTGTCGCGTATTGAAGCAGGCGACATGAAAATCAGCCATGAAGTGACCCGATTGGGCAGCCTCGTTGAATCCGTGGTGAGCGCCTATGCGGTGACCGCACACAAGAAAAACCTTCAGGTGCGTCTTGATATTGATCCGGCACTCAACCGCGGTGTAATGGTCGACCCGGTGCGCGTCCGCCAGATTCTCTCCAATTTTCTGAGCAACGCCATCAAGTTTACGCCCAGTGGTTATGTGTCCATATATGTGGGGATCGCGGCGCAGGACAAGAACGGACCACAGTTCGTCATGCGTGTGGAAGACACCGGGATTGGCATCAGCGATGAACATCAGGATAAGTTGTTCAAGCGCTTTTCTCAGGCTGAGGACAGTATTGCCCTGCGCTTTGGCGGAACCGGCCTCGGGCTCAGCATATGCCAGGAGCTGGCTGAGTTAATGGACGGCACGCTGCAACTCGACAGCACGCTGGATAAGGGGACCCAGATCAGCTACCGGCAGCACGCTCACTGGGCGGCGTCGGAGGATCGCGAACCCACGGTGCCGGGCCCGTATTGTGCCCTCGTCCTGCTGAGCGACGACTTTGATCGCAAGCTCGTCGAGCAATACTTGAATGCGCTCGAATTGCAGGTGCATGCCACCAACGACGTACCGCTGACCGCGCAGGCTATTGCCCAGTGTGTGACGGAACACCGGGCCAATGTTCTGGTCATGGATGCGCACGACCTGGACCAGATTGCGCTCGACGACGAACCCGCGGAGCGCGACGTCCGCGCGCAGCTGGGCTGTCCCGTGGTCGCCCTAATGCGCCAGGCCACGGTGGGTGAAAGTGATTTTTCACCGACAATCAGTCGCGTCGCCGCCAATCCACTGTTGCCCAGCACATTCTCTCTCGCCGTGCGTGTCTGCGTAGGCGAAACGATGATGGAGCTGCCCAACACACCCGCTCCCGCGCGCTCCCGCAATGCCCACATCCTGATCGTCGAGGATCATCCCATCAATCAAAGCGTGTTACGCACGCAACTTGAAGTGCTGGGCTACAGTTGTGAGGTGGCCGCGACGGGCGAAGACGGCTTGAGCGCGTGGCGTCAGGGCAACTTTGACGCCATTATCACCGACTGCGCCATGCCAAAAATGGACGGCTACACCATGACCGAGCACATACGTCAGGAACAACGCGCCAGCGAGCCGGCCATCCCGATCATTGGTTTGACCGCTAGCTCCATTCCAGGCGAAGCCTATCGCTGTCGCGATGCCGGTATGGACGACTGTCTGTTCAAGCCGCTCGATCTGGCACAGATCGATAGCAGCCTGAGCCATTGGCTCGAACTCGAAAGCCGCGGCGCTGGCAAACCTTCGCCTGTGGCATTGGATATCATCGACGTGCAACATCTCGAATCCATGTTTCGCAACGAAACCACGCGTATCGACATACTCAATGAATTCGTACGCACCAGTCGCGAAAATCTCCATGAAATCAGGCAATTGTTAGATGGCGAGCGCCTTGCCCAGGTGCGCCAAAAGGCACACTATATTGCGGGTGCAGCCGCGACGCTCAAAGCACAGGAATTGAAGCGGCTGTGCCGCACCATCTCAGATGCGTCAACGGATATGAGCCGCGCGGATATTGACCGGCTTGTAGCGCAGATGAGCGACGCACTCAACGCCTTTTCGAGCGCCAGTCGCGCCTACATAGGGCAGATTCCCGATAACCCGGACGGACCGATTCAATCGCGTTCGAAGTAGTCGATCCGATGTAGTTGGCGGATTAGCTGTGCCAGCGAGGCGACGGCCATTTTTTCCATCATGTGAGCGCGGTGAATCTCAACGGTGCGCTGCGAAATCTCCAGATCCATCGCAATGACTTTATTCGCCTTGCCGTCGGCCACCATTTGCATGACTTCGCGTTCACGCGGCGTCAGCTCTGCGAGGCGCTTTTCGATATCCCCAACCGTCGCGGAATGAGCCAGTGCCGCTTCATTGATTTCAAGTGCGCGGTGAATGCGATCCAGCAACTCCTGATCGCGAAACGGTTTTTGCAAAAAATCGGTGGCGCCGCGTTTAAGCGCCTCAACGGCCATTTCAATATCACCGTGACCGGAGATGAAGATAATCTTGAGCGCAGTATGACCCCGCTCATTGAGCAGATTCTGCAATTCAAGCCCGCTCATCGTTGGCATACGAACATCAAGCACCAGTACCGCATGGCCGCCGTCATAAACCGCCAGAAAGTCCGCGGCGGATGCATAGGCCGTTGCCGACAGTCCCACCGTGTCGAGTAGAAAACTCAACGAATCGCGTACCGCTGAGTCGTCGTCGACGATATAGACCTGCTGTGTCGAGCCTGGCGCAATGTCGCTCTGACCTGCTTTGTTCACGTGTTTGTCTCCATGGCAACCGGAAGAGAAAAGATGAACCGGCTACCGCCGCCGGGATTGGGTTCATACCATAGACGCCCACCGTGGCGCTCAACGATCGTGCGGCAAATGGACAACCCAATGCCCATGCCCGATGGCTTGGACGTTTCAAAAGGATGGAAAATACTTTCTACCTTGGCTGGCGGTACACCTTCACCGTGATCAGTGACCATCACATGGACATGAGCATCATGCAGTGATGTATCAATCGTAATGCCCTGTTGTGCCTGCGACCGTGTGACCATTGACTCCAGTCCGTTGCGCGCCAGATTCAATAGCACTTGCTGGATAGCAACCGTATCGACATGTACCAGCGTGGGCAGATCATCAAGGGCCAGGATTACCGGCGCGTCACTGTCACGTGCCTCGAGCTGCAGTAAGACGAGCATCTCCGTCAACACCTCGTTGATCGGCAGCACCGCCCGCGGGGAATCAGTCTGGCTGGCCAGATCACGCATCCGTTGTACAACATCACCCGCGCGCCTGGCTTGCTCCGCAATGTTGCGCATCGCATAGGCCAGCTTGTCCATATCCGGCGACTCGGTATCGGTCAGCCGCTGGCCCGCGTCGGCGAAGGTGGAAATCGCCGCCAGCGGTTGATTGATCTCGTGCGCAATCCCCGCCGTCATTTCACCCAAGGTACTGACGCGATGGACATGCGCCAGCGAGCGCTCAAGTTCACGGGCGTTTTCGCGTTCAAGCTGCAATTCGTCCTCAAGCCGAGTGCGCACTCGCAGGTCACGCATGATGCCCACAAACAAGGCGCTGTCGGCCATGGGCGCCTCCCCGACCGACAAATCGATTGGAAAGACTTCGCCATTTGCGTGTAAAGCGCTGACCTCGCGGCCGATGCCGATGATGTGTGGCACGCCGGTATTGAGATAACGCGTCATGTAGCCATCGTGCTCATGATGATAGTGTCCGGGCATAAGGATATTGACGTTTTGGCCAGTAACCTGATCCGGCTCGTAGCCAAACAGTGACTGAGCGCCGCGGCTGAACAGCAAAATTTTGGCGTGCTCATCGATGACCACAATACCATCTACCGCGGCCCCTAACAGGGCTTCAAGAAGTGCGTCGCCAGCGTGTTCTAACATTAAACCAGACATTGTCAAACAACTCGTCTCCGTGACATACGTATTTACCGCAGGTCATTCTCGGCATGTGCGCGCTGCCCACCAACGGGCCAAAAGGTAAGCTGGCCACTATCTAGATCCAGACGCGAGCAAACAAACCACCGTGCGCAACATTGTAATCGACATTGACGACCCAAACGACGTTGGTCGCGACGCACTGGCTGCCATGCGTAACGCGGTGCGCCCGGGTGACCGAATTCACTTTTTTCATCATATGTTTCACCAGAGTCTGGGGCAATCCAGTCGCAGTGATCAAATGCTGGGAGAGGCGCGTGGGCTGCTCCACGGAGCGCGTAAAGCGCAGCTTGAGAGCCTGGCCTCCCTTTTTGTCGGATATCCATACACCATCACGGTGACGTGGACAGAACATGGCTGGCAATCGTTGCTGCAACACGCCTCAACGGTGGATGCGCAACTGGTCGTCGCTAAAAGCAATCGCAGTCCACGATGGCGCTCGTTGGGCGGAGTGACGGACGACTGGCAACTGATTCGGCACAGCAAAGTGCCTCTGCTGTTGTGGCGTCCTGAGTGCGCTCACCGGTACAAACGTATTTTGGCCGCCATCGATCCCCTGCACGTTGACGATAAACCCGCGGAGCTGGATCGACGCATTCTCGCACAGGCTGCGGAGCTTGCCGTGCATCATGACGCACGTCTTTGCGTGCTGAACGTGGTCGCCGACAGCGCGATGCCAGCGGCGAGCCTCAACTTACCGCCCGTATCACTGACGGCTCCGCGCCGCTCTCTGGCCGCCCATCAGGCGCGGGTTGCCACTTTGATCGAGGAACTGGATATCAATGTCGATGAGGTAATCGTGGTACCCGGTATACCAGCCCGAGATATCGTACGTACAACGACAGAGCAGACTACCGACCTGGTTGTGATGGGCGCCGTCGCCCGGTCAACCTTGCGCAACCTGCTGATCGGCAATACAGCCGAGCGCGTGCTCGACCAGCTTTGTGCCGACACCTTGATTATCAAGCCTGCCGATCTCGTCACTCGGCACAGCGGGCGCGCCAACCGACGTCAACAAAGCGCGCACCGCGCCGCGCAATCCACTCTACCGCGCACGACCGACAACTAAGTGTCCCGGCTTACTGGCCGGGGCACATCAACTGCACATTCACATCCCCATGCCCGCTGTGGGCAATGCAGTCACCGTAATAGTGACAGTCATTGGGCTGCTCAGACGTCGCAAAATCAAACCAGCCCGAACCACCATAAATCGCCTGCTCATTCGGGTGCGCATTAGCACCCGTGCCAAGCTGGAATGATGCACCTCGGCGCTCAACAGAAATCCGCGCACCCGTATTCCATGCATCACCCGTGAGCGTACCGCTCCAGTTTGGATAGTAGATCCAATCGGACGGGTCGGCATTTTGCGGGTTGTAGGGGCTACCAGGTGGCGGCGTGCTCGTACGCCCGCTAAGCATCAGGTCGACCGACAAACGATAGTTCGGCTCGCCCTGCTTGTAAGCAAGGCCGGTCAAACGGGCTGTGCCGTTCGGGTTTTGGACAAGCTGTGCGCCATCGTCGAGGTCGTAACGATCCAGCACCCCGTCGTTATTGAAGTTCGGCAGGTACAAAGCATGCCGCTGAGTTTCGTTCGCCACACAGACCTGTCCGGTAGCACCACCGCAATCGATGCGTACATTGAAGTCGCCGTGACCGCTTTGCGTGATGCAATCATGCCCGGTCGCCAGGCAGCGATCACCCTGCACGTCGCGCGTGAAGTCGAACCAGCCAGAGCCACCATAGACGTTCACATCATCCTGCTTGTCATTGGCACCGGTACCAATCTGGAATGACGGGCCACGTCGCGTAAAGCTGATCTGCGCACCTTCATAGTCTGCCAGACCACTGAAGCTTCCTTCCCACTGCGGGTAGTAGTACCAATCGCTGATATCTGCACCAAAGTTGTTTTTGGGACTGCCCGCCGGTGGCGTTGCAGTGCCACCCGCCAGACTGACATCAACCATAAATGCTTCCGACGCATCATTGCGGTTACGTGCAATGCCGGTCAGACGAGCCGTGCCATCCGCGGCGCGTGTAAACGAAGCACCCGGTGCCAGATCAAAGCGATCCGTTTGGCCGTCGCCATTGAAGTCAGGCAGCCAGATGGCGTGAGCGGTCGAGGACGTCACTACACAGGCGTCTGCATCGCACTTCTTGTCGATACGGACGTTGTCGATCATGAACTTCTCCCAACGCCCACCAAATTTGTTGGTGACCACAAATTTAATCGTCGTCTCGGTGGCGATGAAAGCGGAGATGTCGTAGCTCTCAAAACCGCTTGCCGCACCGTGGTTGTCACGGAACACGTCCAGGACGGTATACGACTGGCCACCGTTGCTCGATATCTTCAACGTGACCTCGTCACTGGCATCCACTTCCTCACTGGTCGACCAGTTGAACATCAACATCGCCGACGGGTAGCCGGACAGGTCAACCGTGCGACGGATACTCGGCTTGGAGCCGCTGTTTGGATAGTCGTCGAGCATCAGCATGCCATTTTTGATGCGCACCGAACCGTCTGACGCACCACCACCGCGTGGGTCGTGCTCCTTCCAGCGACTGGCCCAGTCCATCGAACCATCATTGTTGTTATAACGTCGGCGATCGAAGTGGTCGGCCACATCCCCGGGGACACACACCTGCGCCGTGCACTTCTTGTCGATGCGCACGTTGTCGACCAGGAACTTGTCGCGGTTTCCGCCAAACAGATGGCTGATACGCAGACGAATAATCGTGTTCGATGAGATGTAGGGCGTTAAATCGTACATCGGTGAACCACCTACAACCTGCCCCTCGACACTGGCAAACTCGTCGAGCAGCACGAAGGTTAAACCACCATCGGATGACACTTCCAGAACGGCTTTGTCGTTGCGGGTTGCTGCCTGCGACGTACTCCAGTCGAACTTCAGCATGGCGGCCGCAAAGCCACTCAGGTCCACAGCGCGTTCAATCGATGGTGACGTGCCGCTGTCGGGACGATCATTCATGATCAATTGGCCGTTGCTGATGAACACGGCGCCGCTGTCCGGCCCACCACCCTGTGGATCGTGCTCGACCCATGGGCCGTTCCAGCGCATATCGCCATCGCTATTGTCGTACGAGACCTGACCAAAGTGATCGGCCACGTTGCCGTCGGTGCAGATCGCCTGACCAAAGTAGTGACTCAGGTCATTGTCGCCAACCATGTTGCCGACGTTAATGCCGCCGTCATTCGGTTGCGCCGACACGGTACCGATGTTCTGGTACTGACCGAGCGTTGCAATGCCGGTGGCGGTACACGTAAAGCTCTCACCGCCCGCCAGGAAATCGCCCGGACATGATACGGCCACGCCCTGATTGTCCGTGACGGTCACGTTAACCAGGTCAAGCTCGCCGGTGTTGGTCACAACATAGGTCCAGTTGACCGGATCACCCGCTGCAATAACCGGGCCCGTAGGCGTATCCGCGTCTTCGCCGTTGGTCGCTTTTTCGATATCGATACTGGTATCGAGTTTGATGACGCCGGCATCGATCGTGGTGTTCGATTCACCCGGCGTCAGGGTGATGGCGGGACTAATACCGGTCGCCGGGTCGGCATCGGAATCCGTCGCGTCATCGCCGATGTTTGGCACGGTGAACGGTAGGCCTGGCCGTGCAACAAACTGCACAAAGTACACCTGGCTCGCGTCAACGTTAGTGAACAAATAGTTGCCGCTGGCATCGGTGACCTGCGTGTCGATGATGCGATCAGGCGTGCCATCACCATCATCGTCCACCCACAAGTTGACCGTCATACCAGCCAGCCCGACTTCAACCGGATCCTGCACACCGTCGCGGTCAGCATCCACAAAGACCCTGTCACCAATGCTCGCGGTTGCCAGAGGCAAACCCAGATAGTGCGACGGATCACTGCCACCCACCGGCGCGCCGATTGGATTGCCGTTTTCGTCGACCGGCTGGCCGGACGCGGAACCGAGGTTCATGTACTGGCCCACGACGGCTACGCCGTTACCCGTACAAGTTAGCGAGGCGCCGGGTGCCAGCGTATCGCTCGGGCAGCTGACAGAGACGCCCTGACTGTCCGTCACCAGAATATCGGTGACGGTCACGTTACCTGTATTGGTTACGACGTACTGCCACAGCACTGGCGAGCCTGCCAAAATCTGCGGACCGGTTGGGGTGTCCGCGTC
>CAYGSQ010000050.1:0-12212 GCA_964352435.1 uncultured Gammaproteobacteria bacterium
GATTGTAGACCTCTACAAACCACTGAAAGCGTCCTCGACGCACGTTTACGTCGCGCGTGATGCGCATGTCCAGACGGGCATATTTGTCGAGCCGCTCTTCATTGAGCGCATCAAAGAGCACGCTGCCAAAAAGCTCACCCTCAGGATTAGTAAAAACCCGCCCCTCGAGCGTGGTGATTGGCCGGCCAGAGCGCAACGTCATGCCCGCATTAACATTCCACAGTCCGCGCCGCCAGTTTACGGCGCCCGTTAATGTGTGCGGAAAATCCCAGTTTCGCGGCACGTCCACCCCGTCGATGCGGTCTTCCACATTCGACCAGGTGTATCCGGCCCCCCACGAAAAACGGTCACCAGGTGTGCCGGTCAACGTCAACTCAAGCCCCTGCGCGCGCGTTGTGTCCGGTGCCAGGCGAACCCGGTCAGGTTCCGTCTCACCGACCGATTCAAACGGGTTGAGAATGTTCTCGTAGCGCGGCAACACATCGTCATAATCCTTGCGATACAGCTCGACACGCAGATCAAGCGTACGCGATAGCGCATGGGACACGGATGCCACCAGATGCGTGGCCCGTTGCGCGGGGGAAAACGCCGACACACCATCGCTGACCTGCAGCTCGTCGATGCGTTGGGGCTGGGCGAAGCGTCCCCACGCCAGACGCAGCGCCGTCGCGGGGCGCAGTTGCCACAGCAAATTCAGGCGCGGGCTCCACTGGCCCTGGTCGTCAAGATCCGTGTAGGTCTGCTTGTCATAGCGCAGACCCGCCTCCACCGTCCAAGCCGCACCCAGCTTCGCCTTGTGCGACACGTAGGCGCCCAGTTCGTCCCCATCCGGGCTGGCGACGATCGATCGCTGCACGACGCGTGGCGGACCTTCATTGAAAATCAATTCGAAAACACGCGAATCGAGCATGAAGTCATAGCGGGCATCCAAATTGCGCAGCTCGGCACCGAAGCGCAAGCGCTGGCGCCCCGTGATCAGCCAGTTCCAGTCGGAGCGGATACTTGCCAACCTAACTTGCCGCTCGTTTCGACTGAGCGTAAACGACCCAAACTCATCCAAGGGCTCATTGAACCCACTACGCTGCTCGACTTCCCCCACGGAAAACACGGTGCGCGAATGCAGGTCATCACGCAGCGCGCCATCGATTGTGACCCAGGCGTAGCTATTGCGCGCATCGCCCTGCAGTGTGTCGCCGTCATCTTCCACCAGACTCAAGTCGTCATTGGCCGCCAGAATATGTGCGGCAATGGTCAGCCGATCGGAGACGCGATATTCGGCCTTTGCAAACACATCGTAGTAACGCGGCTGAAACGTGCCCTCCGCGGTGTCAATCCGGTCGAGTACAAGATCAAGATAGCCGCGCCGAACCGACACCAGCCACTGCCCGTTGTAGTCATCGAAATTGCCCTGCGAACGTGCGAACGCGTTCACAAACGATACACCCACTTCGCTCTCGGTGGTGGCACCGGCGCCAAGCGTATTGATATCCACGACGCCACTGGCGTAGTCCCCGTAAAGCGCGGTAAAACCACCTGAAAACAGCTCCATACTCTCAATAACATTTGCGTCCACCATGGTCAGTGGAGAGAACAGGTCCTTGAGATGAAAGGGATCAAACAACTCAAGCCCGTCGAGCATGATCGCCACTTCGTTTTCGCGGCCGCCGCGCACGTGGAAGCGCGCCGACCAGTCGCCCGCGGCAACCCCCGGCAAACGATGCAAAGCACGGTTCGCGTCATCGGCGAGGTGTGGCACACGCTCGAGATCTTCGCGGCTCAAAAAATGCTGGCTCGTCGTGTCGGCGCCATAGACTTCGTAACGGCTGACCTCGACCTGCACCTGCTCGAGTGACAAGAGTGCTTGTGACATGACGGGCGTCAGCGCTACATCGACAATATCGTGTCGGTCGTCAAGGCCAAGCGTCAGGTGCTGACTGACGTACCCCGCCCGCGCGACAGCAAGTGTGTGCGCCCCCGGCGTGTAAGGGAATACAACAAAGCGCCCCGTCTGATCTGTCCTGACTGACACTTCACCATCTACCGTGATCGTGGCATCACTTAAGGCATGGCCGCGCCCGGCGTCGATGACCATGCCATGCAGCGCGTCCAATGGCATGGCCGCATTGGCCGCATCTGCAAGCACTAACCACGCACCGGTGCGCCCCTTGGCCGCCCGCAGTCCGAAGGGCGCCAGGGCATTGCGCAGCCTCTGTTCGGGCAACGACGTTTCGGACAATGGCCTGACGCGCATCCACGTCTTCACGAGCTGGTCGCTGTATACGATGCGCAACCCGTCGGCTTGAAGTTGATCGAGCACCTGTGCCAGCGGTACGTGCCCGTCATCCGATTGTGCCCCTTGCGTTGGTTGTGCGCAGGCATGACTTGCGATCAGCGCGACCCACATTAACCAAACTGCAGTACGCATGCGCATCGGCCGAGCTACGGCTGCGCTGGGTCGAATATGACCAACACACCATCCTCTTCCAGCCGGTGCTGCAGCGCAATCGTTGCCAGCGCATCGGCTAACTCGGCATTCAGGTCAGTGATCACCGCAGGGTTCACGCCGTCAATTTCTCCTGTCAGCCTGTGCGCGACATCGCCACCATCCAGACGCAGCGTCAGTCCATATTCGCGGACCACCCAGTCGATATACTCCTTGCCGAGCGCGGTCGTCTTGCCAAAGTTCGCCAGCGTGTTCGTCCACTCCCACCGCTCGTCCCATGGCATAACCGAGAACTCTGTCGCAGCACCGGTCGCGTCAATACGCACGCCGCCGCCGCGCTCAACCAGCGCGTCAAACCTGGTTGAATTTGGCATGTTCTCGAGCGCCACCAAGCCTTCACGTACCACCACCTCAATACTCTGAGCATCAACGCTGACTTCAAACTGAGTACCGACATCTGTCGCGTTACCAAACGGTGTGACAACCTGCATCGAATCATGTGTTCCGCCGACACCGGAGTCGAGGTAAACGGTGCCGCGCGCAAGCGACAGACGCGTCGCAGCCGCAATCACTACGCGTGTTTCTTGCTGCAGACGCAACTCGTGGCCGCTGGCTAAACGCAGATTGACCATCCCACCTGGCCCCGTTTCGATCGTACTCCCCGGCATTAGTGCCGTAGTTGAACCCACGATGCGCACATCACCACTTTGCGAAAGAACGTGCGCAACCGCGACTGCGCCCGACGTCGCAGGCAATCGCTGTGGGAACACCCCCACGCTCAACAAGAGCGCCGCCGCAATGCCAGCAATCCATCCCCATGGCGCGGTCGGTTTCGACACATCGTTGTTAGCTTGCCAATGCTCATGCACCGCGGCGCGAACGCGCTGTGCTCGCTCCGTCGATGGTTCGGCCCGCGAACCCGCCTTGTTGATTAATTGAGAGATGGCCATTTCTTCGTCACCGTCCGGGCGTGCGTCATTCATGAGAGATAATCCGGTTGTACTTCATCACAGGACGCCGATATGTCGCCTATTCGATTACGAAACGCCGCACGCGATCGCGTCAACAACGATTCCGTGGCCTTGTTGCCCTTGTCGATTTTTTGGGCAATCTCCTTGACCGAGAGCCCGTGAAAATATTTCCACTCCAACAAGCGGCTATACAATGTTGGCAACGAATCAAGCGTTTGATGCACGATACGTTCGACGTCCGCTTTGCCAAGCAGTCGCTGTGGGTCCATTTGCTGCGGCCCACTGAGCATCTCCAGTGCTGATCTAATCACCGGGTCTTCTTCCGCCACCGGCACCGCATCACGTAATTGATCCTTGACCAGCGCGTAGGTCTCATGCCGGCAAAAGGTGCACAGCCAGGAGAACAATGGCGCCTCCCCCCGATAGGTCGCGAGTTTATCCAATGCTTTGCACAGGGCACGCTGCGTCGCTTCTTCAGCTTGATCTTCATGGCCGTCAACGCGCGTGAGGGCAAATCGGAACAGTCGCGAAAAGTAGGTGTTGAAGAATTGCTCGAACGCGCGCTCGTCGCGTTTGAGAAGTCGTTGCACCAATTTTTGATCAGCGGATAGACGCATAGCGGACCTGGCCGGACGGATGTGATTAGTCGTAAGAGCACTGATCGTCGCGAAATCCTTCGCCCAATCTTAAAAATAGACCAAGACTTTGGTTTTGCGAGGCAAAACCCCGCGCCACCGGAGCGGCGCGGGGTACAGTTGGACTCACTAAAAGCGGATCCGCGCACCGAGTGACCAGACGTTGACGTCCACGTCATCGAGCTTGTAGCGTTCCAGATCGAATCCAAGCACCCATTGATCGGACACAATCCATTCGGCGCCAGCGCCAAGAAAAATGTCCTTGTCACTGTCGCCACCCGACAGCCCTGCCGCTTGCGTGTCCGCATCCCACGCCAGATAGCCGAGGCGACCGGTCAGATTGAACTGCTCGCCGAGCGCAATGCGACCGACGCCCGCAACACCAAACCCGTTGGCATCTGCGGTCGCCGAGACAGACGCATTGTCGATGACCGCTTCACCGCTGACTTCACCAAAATCGATGTATTGAACTTCGACGCCAAAAAAACGGTTGAAGTCAAAACCACCGTACAGGCGGTAGGCGGTGGCACTGTCGTCAACCAAGAGGCCGTTGGCATCATCGTCGATGCTCATCTGGCCAATATTGATGCCGGCATACCAGCTAGACTCATGGTCGTTTGGACCAGCCTGGGACGCGCTGCTGCACAAAGTCGCCAAGGTCATCAACGTGGCAAACGCTATGTAGGTTTCATTTCTCGTCATTGCTCTATCTCCGGGTTGAAATGGGTCATGCGACCCGTTGCCCGTAAGAGCGCAGCGACGATCAGAATCCTTCGACGAAACTAAATTTTTGACCGGCCTGCAATTGCTGAACAAACGCTGGCGTTAGAGCATCGGCTGTACGAAATCCAGGTAATGCCTGGCGACGTCTTGTGCCGCCTCCATTTGCGGATAGTGGCCAATAGTTGGCAGCTCAACGATGTTGTCCTGCGTAATCAGCTCGCGATAGCGCGCCACCATGCGCGCCCCACTGACCGGGTCGACGAGGCCATTGATCAACAAACGCGGCACGGGCGTTTCCTGCAACGCGCTCAGCCACCGGGTGCGATGTACGTCGCGCTCGCGCATATAGCGAATGAGGCGATGAAACACCATGCGCCCACCATCACGCTGAATCAGCTCCCAGAACACGTCGATGTCCTGCGCTGAGGGGGGCGTATTGGGGCCAAAAATAGTGCGCATGTTTCGTTCTAGCGTGCCGCGGTTGACGAAACGCACGATCAAACCGCCGAGCGGTCCCGCCAGCAAGTGCTGGATTCTGCGTGGTCGCGTTGCCTCCGGGAACAACCCCCCGTTGAGCATCGCCACAGTCAGGCAGCGACCGCGGCCAGCGCGCTCGTTATCGCGCGCCAGCAGTTCCTGCGCGACCGTGTCGCCGTAGTCATGCGCCAACACGTGACAGTGTCGAACATCCATTTGTTCGAGCACCATCTCTATCAAATCGGCTTGTTCGAAAATGGTGTAGCGATGTCCGTGCGGCTTGGCAGAAAAGCCAAAGCCCAGCATATCCGGCGCAATGATTCGAAAGTGTTCGCCAAGGTAGGGCCACACACCGTGCCAATCCCAACTCGACGTGGGAAAACCGTGGATCAGCAGCAAGACTGGCTTGGCCGCATCGCCCTCATCGATCACGAACAGCCGCTGGTCCCGGCAAAAATAATCGGACCCGCGCCGTCGCCACTCATCCAAAATGTGCTGCATGAAACCCGGCCCGCGCATGAGAGTAGGTGCCGGTACGGTATCATTGAACGCACTGCATGAACGACCAACAAGAACAATTGAACGTATTTCGGCGTCAGGCCGAGGAACTGCTCGACCGTCGCCGCATCGCTCAGGCTCGCCAGTTGCTGGGCCGCGCGCTCGAACAATTTCCGGGCGACCACGAGCTACTGCTCGCAGCAGGCTGGATCGAGTATTACGACGACGACATCGAACGCGCCGTGCAGATTTGCGCAACGATTTTGGAAAACAACCCCACGTCCGCGCGTGCGCGCTATTTGATGGCCGCGCTGTATGAGGCCCGTGATGATCTGCGCAGCGCAGAAGACATGTATGCCAGCCTGCTGCGCGACTTCCCCAATCACGCGGGCTACATGGCGGACTTTGCATTGTTACTGCTGCGCACCGTGCAACATGACCGTGCTCGCATCATCGCCGAGCACGCGATTTCGCTCGACCCGAATCACGCCCGGGCACAGCGCGCCATCTTGGGCTGCGCACTCCTGCGCGGCGACCGTCAGCGCGCCGACACCATGATGGCTAACCTGCTCGAAAGTGATCCGGATGCTGTTTCTACAGCGTTGACCCTGACCTTTTTGCTGCAGGAACGCGGCGAGGTAGACGAAGCCCTGCGCGTGGCCAGAAATTTGCTGTCAATGCAGCCCGACAACGAGCACATTGTCGAGGCGGTAATCGAACTGACCCACAAGGCCCACTGGTCGATGTATCCGCTGCGACGCGTTGAGGAATACTACCCCGCAACAGTCGGCATCGGCCTGGTTGGCCTGGCGCTGGTGGGCATGGAGAACACCTCGCCAACCGGACAGATCATTGGCGCGGGATTGGTTCTGTTCACGCTTTATGCATGGGTGTGGCCGCCCGTTTTCAAATACCTGGTCACGCGCTAAATCGTCAAAAACAGAAAGTCACGCGGGAATTCTTGCATGCCAGAATTGCATGGCGCGCAAAAGCACAGATCGTTCGGCCCGACGCAGATAAATTCGGCCGCTACTATATCCACCACGTTCCCCACAATGGTTCCAGGAGGCAAATCGGCTGCCCCATTTTTGGCTCGCCTGTGATAGCTTGACGCCCATGAAACAACCCAAGTCGCCTTCATTACTCGATGCCCTGATCCCCATCGGGGCGCTCATTTTGATGCTCAGCCTGTCGGTGTACGTATTCGGTTCCGACTCATCCAGCGGGCCGAACCAGATTGTCCTGACGCTGTGCGCCGCCATCGGCGCCATCATCGCGATCAAAAACGGGCATGAGTGGAGCGACATTCTTGAGGCCATCATCAAGGGGATCAGTACGGCCATGGGGGCAATTCTTATCTTGCTGTCGGTTGGCGGACTGATCGGCACGTGGCTGATGGCCGGAACCGTGCCGTCACTTATCTATTACGGCCTCGAGATTTTGAGTCCGCAGGTGTTTTACGCGGCCACCTGTCTCATTTGCCTGATTGCGTCAATCGCAACCGGCAGCTCGTGGACGGTTGCCGGCACGCTGGGCGTGGCGTTGATTGGCGTGTCGATGGGACTTGGTTTGTCGAAAGAGATTGCGGCCGGCGCTATCATTTCCGGCGCCTACTTTGGCGACAAGATGTCGCCCCTGTCCGACACCACCAATCTGGCACCTGCGGTCGTTGGCACAGATTTGTTCACCCACATCCGCCACATGTTGTGGACGACGGGGCCGTCCATCGTCATCGCGCTGATCCTGTTCGCCATCATTGGTCTTGGCGTAGACACCGATGCAGCGCAGACCGATTCCGGTCTGGCGCAGCTGTCCACAGCACTCGACAGTGCGTTCAATATTTCGCCGCTCACACTCATTCCACTGTTTGTAGTGTTTTTCATGGCGTACAAAAAGGTCCCGCCCTTGCCCACCATCTTGTTCGGCGCGCTGCTGGGTGGTTTTTTGGCGATGGTGTTGCAGCCGGACGTGGTCGTTGCCTTTGCCAATTCGCCCGAGCTGCGACCACCGCTGGCCATGACCAAAGGCGTGTGGCTGGCACTGGCTGATGGCTACACCGCCAGCACCGGCGTGGCCGAGGTCGACGACCTGCTGAGTCGTGGCGGCATGAGCTCGCTGCTCCTCCCCATCAGGCTGATTCTGACCGCGCTGGCGATTCCTGCCGTGCTTGAATACAGCGGCATCCTGATGCGCTTGATTGAGTCGGCCATCAAGGGCGCGCGGTCGACCGGGTCACTCATACTCACCGTCGTCGTCAGCGCCATCGGCATCAACATCGTTGCCGCCGATCAGTACATTGCGATCGTGTTGCCGGGCCGCATGTTTAAAGCGGAATTCAAACGCCGCAAACTGGCACCCAAAAACCTGTCGCGCGTCATTGAAGACTCGGGCACATTGACCTCCCCGCTCATTCCATGGAATACCTGCGGTGCGTACATGTCAGCCACGCTCGGTGTTGCCACACTTGCCTACTTGCCATTCGCATTCTTCAATTTGATCAACCCGTTGCTGACCGTCATTTATGGTTTCACGGGTTTCACCATCGAAGAGCTGGACGAGAACGCCGAAGAGCAGCCAGCGTAACCCGATCGCGGCGCCCACTCGTGCAATAATGCCGTGCGCGATGCCCGCGCGTTATCGGATTTGATCATGGTGTCTCGAGTTGTTGCCGCCGCGCTTTTGTTCTTCGGCCTAACTGCATCGGCCGACCAGCCTGAGCAGGAACAAAACGCTCGCTTTGCCGAGCTGGCACTGGCCTGCGTGCATCAGGAATACCCGAACAAGATCGCCCATGTCCTGCAAAGCGCCGCCGATGTCGGCGTACCAAGCGCGTTGACGCCCGCCTTCTACGGTTGTTATGACTGGCACTCTGCAGTGCACGGGCATTGGCTGCTCGCTCGCCTGGCGCACAGGTCTCCAGGCGCCGCCTTTGCGGCAGACGCGGACAAGGCGCTGGCCATCAGTCTGACGAGCGAGAACATCGCAACGGAGGTGGCGTACATCATGGGCCGGGGGCGTGCGTCGTTTGAGCGGCCCTATGGACTTGCCTGGCTGCTGCAACTGGTTGCTGAACTGGACGCCGATCCGCGTGCCGCGACACAAGGTTTGCGCGACAACCTGCGCCCGCTGGAAGCGATCGCCGTGCAAAGCCTGATCGACTGGTTACCCAAACTGACCCACCCAATTCGTACGGGTGAACACTCGCAGACGGCTTTTGCATTCGGTCTTGCATTGGACTACGCGCGCCGCGTGGGTAACGAAGAGCTGGCCAACCTGCTGGTCCGACGCGGGCTGGATTTTTACGGCAACGATGTCATTTGCCCGCTGAGCTATGAGCCGTCCGGACAGGACTTCCTGTCGCCCTGCCTCGCTGAGGCTGACTTTGTTCGGCGCATTCTGCCGCCCGCACGATTCGCGCATTGGCTCGGCGAATTTCTGCCGCAAATACCGCGAGACGGCAGCGATCAGTGGCTGGCCGTGGCGGTCGTGACGGACAAGAGCGACGGCAAGCTTGCACACCTCGACGGCCTGAACCTCAGCCGCGCGTGGATGCTGGAAGGCATGGCGCATGGACTACCGGCCAATGACGAACGACGGGCAGCGCTGCTCGCGGTCGCCAAACGGCAGTCAGCTGCCGGGCTCGGTGCCGTCACCGGCGAGGACTACGCAGGCGGTCACTGGCTGGCCAGTTTCGCCACTTATTTAACCACCAGGCGCGGCGTTGACCCGTAAACTTTACGTGGCTAGGCCGCAGCCGCGTACCTCCACACGGCAACGTCGTGACCTTCGAGCCGCGACGTACCCAGCACAAAAGACGTCGCGGCTGGCAAATCGAGATCGACAGGTGCATCGCTGTAGTTAAAGGCGAACATCAGTTCACCACGCAACTGAACGCGGACGTGCGGACCAAAATCGTACGTCGCGATACCTTTCTCCAGGCACTGCGCCGCGAAAAAATCACGCAAGAACTCGCGACAGGTCAACGTAGCGAAATAGACGAAGCGGCCATTTTGCACAAGAGCCGCCTCCTGATTCGCATAGTGCCCAATCACCTGCAGCTCACCCGCATCGATTTCCTCACGCCAGATACCGCTGCGATATTCGCGCCCGCCCCACTCGAGCGGCTCCTCGCAATCACTGCGCAGCGTCTCGACCGACAGCACGCGCAGCGGCAGAAGTTTTTGCAACACGCCCGGTGGCAGCGTATCGGGGAATGAAAACTCCGCCGTCTTGGCACCGGCCCGTGGCCCGAAGATGACGGTGGCGTCGGTTTGTTCGCAGCGCTCCACAAACGCCCAATCAAGAATCGGCGCCGACGGCACCAATACCAGCGCATAAGGCGCAAGATCGGCATCGGTACCGACAAAATCGACGGCCACACCCAACTCACGCAATGCACGATAGTAGCTAAGCTGCACATCATTGAAGTCGTACGCGCTGCCTTGACGTTCGATCGCACTGACCCAAGAGCCTTCCGCACTGGTCACAAGCGCCACTTTCGCGGCCGCAAGCGGCTGCTCGAGCACGCCAGTCGTAGCAACGTCCACCATCGCCCGTTCGATTTCGCGCCACGCGGTGGTGCGCGTGTCGTCCTGACGCAGCAGGCCCGCATGCATCTGCTCCTGCGCAAACGCGGCCTGGCGCCAGCGGAAATAGCACACGCATTCGGCACCGTGAGCGAAGGCCTCCAACGTCCACAGTCTGACCATGCCCGGCGCCGGACGGGGATTGTTGTCCGCCCAGTTGACCGGCCCCGGTTGCTGCTCCATGACCCAAAAAGCGTCCTTGCTCAGCCCGCGGGTCTGGTCGAGGTAATACGTGGTCAGATCCGGGTGCCCGGTGCGCATGTACTCGCGATAGGTATCGGTATCCGCATCTGCGAAATAGCTATCGGTTGAACCGAGCGGGTAGCTGTCGTAGCTGGTGAAATCGAGCGGCTCCGCCAAAGCGAAATTGTCTACACCGGTTTCTGACATGGGAATAAAGTTGTGCGTGACAAACTGATCGCGCGCGTGGCGCCGGATGGCGGCGACCATCCGCGCGTGATACTGGACCACTTTTTCGGATGAGAAACGACGCCAGGCCAGTTGGTGGGCCGGATTGGTCACGGTCACGGCACCAACGGGCAACTCGATCTGGGAAAAATCGTGGTACTCCATGGACCAGAAAACGTTGCCCCAGGCTTTGTTGAGCGCGCCGATGCTCGGGTATTCACCGCGGCACCAAATCTGGAACCCGCGCTGCGCGGTCTCCGACGCGCTAAGCGCCGTACCGTGGCAGCACAGCTCGTTGTCAGTCTGCCAACCGGCGACACCGGCGTGACGCCCATAGCGCCGCGCGAGCGCATCGGTAATGCGCACGGACTCGTTCAGATAGATTTCACTGGCAAAGTCATAGTGCCGGCGCGAACCAAATCCGCGCGTGCGGCCGGTAGCCGGATCAACCGCCAGCATCTCAGGCCAGCGGTCAACGAGCCACTTGGGCGGTGTGGCGGTCGGCGTACCCAAAATAACTTTCAGGCCAACCTCGGTCAGCGTGTTGATTGCCTCATCCAGCCATTCAAAGCGCAGTTCACCCGGCTGCGGCTCAAGCCGCGACCATGCAAACTCTCCGATTCGCACCACCTGCAGGCCCAATTCAGCCATTTGCGCTGCATCGCGCTTCCATTTTTCCCGGGGCCAGTGTTCCGGGTAGTAGCACACACCAAAAATAGTACCGCCCCTTCTGTTGCTGTTGCGTTGCCTCTTTAAACGACGAGTGTATCAGGATGCTGAGGTCTATTGACCACTGCCCCTGCGTTCGGCCACCATCACAAAACGGACGGCAGCCGTCGATTTTTTGGCAGCAAACGGTGCGCCATCGCACCGCATGCCGCGGCCGAACCGCTACGGTAACAACTTTGCGACAAACCACGATGGCGCGCGTCGTGCGTAGTCGTTTATCATGCTGGTGTGCCTTGGCCTCTTAAGCTTACAAACGGAATTCACGATGGACTGGAGTAATCCTTGGGTAATTGGACCGCTGTGCACGGGCATCGGCGTGCTGGTCGGTATGTTTATCATGCGCTTGCTGGGCGGCGACGACAGTAGTGCGCAACAGGCGGCAGAGGAACTGCGCGAAGAGTTTAATGACTATCGCACTAGCGTCGGGCAGCACTTCGCCACCACATCCGAGCTCTTTCAAGACATGACGGAAAAATACCGCGATGTGTACAACCACATGGCGACCGGTGCGCAGGAGTTCGGGGACAAAAACACCGTCGGCCCGCGACTGGAAATCGTCGGCGCCGAGAGCCTTGTTGACGCGAATGCCGATACCGATGACGCATCTGACCAAGCCGCGGAGACCGCGTCAGACGACACCACGCCGAGCACGTCGGACGAGACGCTCGACGCCACGCAGCGCACCTCCGATGAGACGCCGGCCACCGCGGCGGACGATGCCGCACAGAGCGCTGCCGACGAA
>CAYGSQ010000051.1:0-4893 GCA_964352435.1 uncultured Gammaproteobacteria bacterium
CGCACGTCCGCGGGCTCGCCCTTGCGGTTCTCTCGTCTCTCGCTTCTGACCAGTTCGTCGTTGCTACGGCCGCTCGGCTCGCAACTTAGTCGGACTTCGATCACGCCGCCGTGTGGCAGCGCGTCGCGTGCATTCATGCACAGATTCAAAATGGCACTGTCGAACTGGGCGGGGTCTACGCTTGCTACGGCGCCATTGGAATCATCGCTCAACACAAGATTGATCCCGTCCTTGGCCACGGCCCGGCGAATCAGCGGCAGATTTTCTTCAATCTGGGTCGCGATGGGCACCGGTCTGCGATCCAGTCGGCGCTGCTGGGAAAGCGCTTGCAGGTTGCGGATCAAATCCGCGCCACTAAGCGCCGCGCTGCGAATATCATGAGCCAGTTCTTTGGCCGCGGGCCTGTCTTTGAGATGGTCGTCCAGAAGCTCCAGATTGCCGATTATCACGGCGAGAAGATTGTTGAAATCGTGCGCTACGCTGCCGCTCATATTGCCAAGCAGGTCAAATTGTTGCCGCTGCGCCAGTGCCTGGTGGTGCGCCTCGAGTCGCGTGCGGACACCAAGCGCCAGCATAGTGACGGCGAGCATGCCCGGTGCGGCTTTAAACAGAAAATCCTGCACGCCATAGTCCAGAGGTAGCGGCAGAGGGACCGGCGCACCTGTATAGAAGATAGTGGCGATGGCAATCAACGCGGTGAAACTGACAGCGGCGTAAATGAGTCCGGCCCTGGCGCCGGTGACAATGACCGCCAGTGCAGGCAGAAATATCGCCCACATCAGGCCGCCGATTTCGCGTCCGCCGGTGTAAAACCCGAGGCCCAGCACGCAGCCCATGGCGGAAACAAGCAGCACATGTTCGGCGATTCGGATCTTGCCGCCGCGGGCGAGATAAATGGGTGCGGCAATACAGGCGATGGCAGGCTGTACCACAAACCAGAGCAAGCTGAAGTGGTTATTGGCAATGGCCACAATGCCGCCCCACAGAATCACGACGCCCATCGTTATGGCGCTCAACAAAAAGTAGCGAGCGCTTTCCTTGTCAGTTAGCCGATAACTTCCGTATCTGGGCTGTACGGTTTTTCTCAATTTCGATCCCACTGTCGTCGGTATATTCGCATATATTACTATAAATTAAGTGATTTTCAGCGAAAGTAAAGGCGGACAAACGCTTGCGGGCTTGATTCTATCGGCTCCTGAATGCCTGGCGCGATCATTTGAGCTCACGCAATATCTGGCCAACGTAATCGCTTATCGCATCGATTGCACTTTCGTTCGCGTAGATCGAGGAGTGCTGTAGCGCTGAGCCGCCCTGGCTCGGCAAATCGTCAATGAGCATGACCGTATACCGGCCAGCCGGCGTCGCCTCGACACTGACATCGAGGAAGAAGTTGGCGATGGCGAATTTCGGCCCGAAAATTGCTGAAAAAATTGTCACGAACAGGATCAAGCCAAATGCCATAACTAACAAGGTCCCAATGGTTGACACACCCCTGCCAACGGCCCAGTCTTCACCGGCGACTCGCTCCAACCTTACGGCTATGTAGAGAACCCACCATGTGGCTAAAGTTTGCGTTATTCAGCACCCTGCTGACGCCCTTTTTGCACATCCTCGTGCTCATCGTAAACGGGCAGAACCCAATCTCGACGCCGATCAGTTTTCTCAGTCGATTTCAGTTGAGCAGCGTGCATACCTTGGCGCTGGTTTTGTTCGGGCTGGCGCACGTCGCACTTGCGGCCGCGCTCGGCGGGCTGGATCGCGGACGATTGTGGCCGATTGCACGGGCACTTTTGGTTGCCAGCGGTTTAGGGCTGGTGTACGTCTCCTATTATTTTGTGACGTCAAGCGAGGTCGTGCTGCGTGCACCGAGCGCAAACGACCCGCTGTGGATCGTATCCAGTCTGACCGGAATCGCGATGGGCGCGTTGCAGCCGGGCTTGGCGCGCATGTCACGCGGACTCGGTTTGTTCAGTGCCATGTGCCTCGGGATCTGGTTACTACTAATGCCTCTGTTGCTAATCGTCGATGCAAGTTGGCTTGGGGCGTATGAACGGATCGTCGGTAGCATCTACATAATCTGGATGTTGGGTGTGACTTTGGGTCTGACCAACCTATCCACGCGACGCGGTCAATCGGGTGCCCTGCCGGGCTAGCCGACCGCGATAAACGTGCACCGCAATCGCGCGCCCTGCACTAAAATTGCGCGTTTTTGCGACCTTTGTCAGCCCACACAGGATGTTGCATCATCCATGCTTGGCTGCACCAAAGAGACGCCTCCATTTCGAACTCTATCGATCAACAGTACGTCGTGTTTACCGACCTGGACGGCACGCTGCTCGACCACGACACTTACGACTGGCGGTCGGCCGCCGGCACGCTTGATCGATTGCGGCAAGCGTGCATCCCGGTTGTCCTTATAAGCAGCAAAACGCTCGACGAGCTGGCCGTATACCGCCAAGACATTGGTCTGCCGGATCCCGTCGTGGCCGAAAACGGCGCAGCGATCGAGGTCCCGCCTGGCTATTTTTCGCGCCAGTGCGCGCTTGACGAAAGTCCGGTCAATCGGCAGGCGCTGCAGCGTGTGTTCGAGACGCTGCGCGACGCCGAGGGCGTGTCCTGCATTGCGTTCTACGAACTTGGCGCCACCGGCATCGCACACGCGACAGGGCTGACCGTTGCCCAATCGGAGCTGGCCAATCGCCGACAGGCATCGGAGCCAATCCTGTGGCAAGACAGTGACGAAGCTCTGGCGCGTTTTTCTGCGGCCGTCGCGAAGCTGGGTTTACGCTGCGTCCGCGGCGGGCGATTTGTGCATCTGATGGGCCAAACCGACAAAGCGGATGCGATGAAGCGCCTGCTTGCCGCGTATCAGACGCAATGGCCGACGCGCTCAATTAAAAGTATTGCTCTGGGTGACAGCCCCAACGATCTGGGCATGCTGCGTGCCGCCGACGTCGCCGTGGTGATTCCCGCGCGTCACGACCGACCTATGGAACTACCGGACCATCCCTGTGTTCTGCGCCCAACGTTATCGGGCCCGGCAGGCTGGGATGTGGCTATGACCACCATATTGAATGAACATCGACACGGAGAATAAGAACTTTGGGTGACTTCCACCAAAACGGCATCATTGCAACGCTGCACAACTTGTCACGCCGATCGACCAGCGACCTGGAACGCGAACTGATCGATTTCTCGCGCCACCGTCTGATGGGTCTCATTTTGCCCTCGTTGTTTTCCGAGCTGGAAACGCCCGCGCTTGAGAATATTGTTCGCGAGCTGACGCGCGTGCCCTATCTCAACGAGATTGTTATCGGTCTGGATCGTGCGGATGTGGATCAGTATCGTCACGCGCTCAAGTTTTTCGATCGGCTGCCACAACATCATCGCGTGCTGTGGCAAGACGGACCGCGTTTGCGTGCGCTGGATGCCGAGCTGCAAAAACATGGGCTGGCACCCGGCGCACCGGGTAAGGGTCGCAACGTGTGGTACTGCTACGGTTACGCGCTGGCCACGGGGCGCGCGGATGCCATCGCGCTGCACGATTGCGATGTCAAAACTTACACGCGCGACCTGTTGGCAAGGTTGATCTACCCCGTCGCCAACTACAAGTTCAATTTCGAGTTCAGCAAGGGATACTACCCGCGATTTAACGAGAATTCGCTCGGTGGCCGAGTGACGCGACTGCTGGTGACGCCTCTGATTTTGGCGATGCGCACCGTGTGCGGACGCAGCGAATACCTCGATTTTCTGCACAGCTTTCGCTATCCCCTGGCGGGCGAGTTTGCCATTCGTCGCGACATGATTACCGATCTGCGCATCCCGACCGACTGGGGTCTGGAGCTTGGCATGATCAGTGAGATGCATCGCAGCCTGGCGAACAACCGCATTTGTCAGGTCGACATAGCCGATCGCTATGACCACAAACACCAGATTTTGAGTGCCGAGGATGCAAGCCGCGGTTTATCGAAAATGAGTACCGATATTTCCAAGGCGATGTTTCGAAAACTGGCGATACAGGGAGAAACGTTCTCGCATGAACGCATCCGTACCATCAAGGCCACGTACTATCGCATCGCGCTTGACCTGGTCGAAACGTTCGAAGCCGATGCCAGCATGAACGGTATTCCTTACGATCGGCATAGCGAGGAAAAAGCGGTCGAACTGTTTGCCGCAAACGTCGTGTCGGCCGGCACCGATTTTCTGGAAAACCCAATGGACACCCCATTTTTGGCGCCGTGGAATCGCGTTGTGAGCGCCTTGCCCAACATTTTGTTTGATTTGGTTCGCGTTGTGGAAGAGGACACCGAGGAGTTCAAAGCATCGTCATGAGCGCGCCCACAAAGAGTATGCGTCGTTTGCGTTCACGCCTGCGCGCCCATCTTGAGTTGATTTACGGCGCGGCGGGCGCACGATCGCTGGTCACGCAATTGGTGGATGCCATGCGCTATCCCGAGCGAATTAAGGAACCGACGTCTTACCAAAACTACTGGGATCAATCGGATTGCTGGCTCATCGCCTACGCCACATCGATTCGCAAGGAGGGTGAAGCGGGTTTGCCTACCTTACAATCGTTTTGCGACCAACACTTGGCGTCGATGATCAACGGCATCCATGTGTTGCCGTTCTATCCGTACAGTTCGGACGACGGCTTTGCAGTGATCGATTACCTTACGGTCGACGAGAACGCCGGCACATGGGAACACGTCGATGATCTGGCTGCGCGCTATCGGCTAATGGCCGATCTGGTCATCAATCACGCGTCCAGCCAGTCGCAGTGGTTCAAGAATTTCATTGCGCGCAAAGATCCGGGCAAAGACTACTTTAAGGAAACCACACCTGAAGACGATCTGAGTCAGGTTGTGCGTCCCCGTTCCACGCCGCTGCGGCAGC
>CAYGSQ010000051.1:4903-12144 GCA_964352435.1 uncultured Gammaproteobacteria bacterium
GGCTATCGCCGAGGACTACCAGCTGATGTCCGATCTTGTCATCAACCACTGTTCGGCGCGCAGCGAATGGTTTGAACAGTTCAAGCGCGGTGAAGCACCGGGCAAGGACTATTTTATTCGCTGCGACCCGGAGGCTGACCTGAGTGAGGTGATCCGCCCACGCACAAACCCGCTGCTGCGTGAAGTTGAAACCCTTGATGGCAAAGCGCACGTCTGGTGCACCTTCAGCCATGATCAGGTGGACCTGGATTTCGGTAACCCGGAAGTGTTGCGGCGTTTCGTTGAGATAATTCGCCTTTACCTTGAGCACGGCGTGCGCGTGCTGCGCCTGGACGCCGTCGCGTTCTTGTGGAAGGAGCCCGGTACCGCGTCGCTGCATGATCAGAAAACCCACGAGATCATTAAGCTGCTGCGCACGCTGATCGAGTTCTACGACCCCTCGGTCATGCTGATCACCGAGACCAATGTGCCTAACCGCGACAACATTACCTACTTTGGCAATGCCAACGAAGCACATGCCATCTACAATTTTTCTTTGCCGCCGCTGTTGATCTACACGTTGTTAACGGGCAACTGCCGTCATCTCAAGACCTGGATGATGAGCATGCCGCCGGCGCGTCATGGTACGGCGTATCTGAATTTCATCGCATCCCACGACGGCATCGGACTACGACCGGTTGATGGTCTTTTGTCTATGGGCGAACGGGCTGAGCTGCTCGATACGCTAACCGGATTCGGCGGCAAGATTTCGCTGCGCACCGGTCCGGACGGGGCGCCCCATCCCTACGAGGTGAACATCAGTCTGATTGATGCACTGACCGGCACGGTGAATGGCCCGGATGCATTTCAGGTCCAGCGATTTATCTGTGCCCACGCCATCATGCTCGCGCTCGAGGGCATACCGGCCATCTACATCCACAGCTTTCTCGGCACGCCAAATTACGTCGAGGGTGTCGCGCAAAGCGGGCAGTATCGTTCGATCAACCGGCGAGTCTGGGACTCCGCAGAGCTCGATGCGCTGCTTGGCGATGAATCGACCGTGCAGGCCAGAGTGCTAAGCGGGCTGCGTGCGCTGCTCGAAGTGCGTCGTACTCAGCCTGCCTTTCACCCCAATGCCATTCAGTTTACGTTGCAGTTGGGTGTTGAGATTTTCGGCGTCTGGCGCCAGTCGATCGACCGGCAACAGGATATTTTTTGCATCAACAACGTGACCAACGAACCGCGCTCGATCGATCTTGAAAACATCAATCTGGTCAGCACGTCGAGTTGGCGTGATCTGATTTCGGGCGCGCTCATTGCCGAAGATCAAGAGCACCTCGAGTTAGCACCGTATCAAAGCGTATGGCTGACGAATATCTAGCGCTGGATGCGTTTATCAAGCGCCATCGTTTGCCGTCAACTTTCGCGGCCACGGCGACAGACTACTATGTGCCGTTGGCTGAATGGGTTGAGCGGCGACGCGCGGCGTTTGGCCGGGCGGGTTTTGTCCTTGGCATCAACGGGGCGCAGGGGACCGGCAAGTCCACGTTGTCCAACTTTCTGGCGGAGTATCTCGCTACACGTTACGCCCGCAATGTGGTCGAGCTGTCCATTGACGACCTTTACCTGACGCGCGCCGCGCGAGAAGCGCTTGCCCGCGACGTGCATCCCCTGCTGCGGACTCGCGGCGTGCCAGGTACGCACGATGTGGCGTTGGGCAGCTCCGTTATCGAAACGCTGCAGGCGCTTTTACCGGGCGCGACCGTGCCGGTGCCGCGCTTCGACAAGTCAACGGACGACAGAATTTCACGCCAGGACTGGCCCATCGCGACGGGGCCGGTGGATGTCATTGTGCTTGAGGGCTGGTGCGTGGGTTCTGTAGCGCAAACCGAGCACGATCTGGTCGAGCCGGTCAACGAACTCGAGGCGCAAGAAGATGCCGCTGGCACCTGGCGAGGCTACGTCAACAACCAGTTACGTGCTCAATACCCCGAACTGTTCGAGAAAATGGATGCGCTGGTCTACCTGCAGGCGCCCAACTTCGAGGTGATCCAATCCTGGCGCACTGAGCAGGAGCACAAGTTGCGCGATGTGGCGGCGGCATCGGCGAAGGGCGTGCTGAGTGATCGTGAAGTGGTGCGTTTTGTGCAGCATTTTGAGCGCATCACGCGCGGCAACTTCAGGGCCCTGCCCGGGACGGCCGATGTGGTTATCGGGCTGGGTGAGGATCATTGTGCAAATTACATACGATTTGCGGATCGCGTGTGATGCACTGACTCATATTTGGCACGAGTTACGCTGGCTACAGGTGTGCGGTCTGGAAAGCGCCGACCATCTACTGTGCACGAACGATCCGAACCGCCGTGACATCAATGTGCCCGGCGTCATTCCAGATGCCTTGCACGGTCACGATAGTGCCCGGCACCAGATTGCTGCGGTCGCCGTCGGTGAAGGTCGCGTTGTCGGTAAGCGTGGCGGGCGCAAAGCCCGCGGCGAAAGAATCGTCGGTCAGTGGCAGCGTCACAGCCGCGGTTAGTTGAATACGTGCGTCGCTCGCCAGGTTGTTCGGAATCAGCGGTGCATCGACGATCGTCTCAACAGTAAACGTTGTCGCTTCTTTTTGGCCGGTGAGCGCAACGCGGCTGTTCTGTACCGGCGCTGGCGTGTTCAGGTCGACGACCAATGCGTTGGCGTAGCTAATCGACAGTTGGCCAATGGAGAAATTCAGGTTGGCCTCGTCGACCTGGCTGGCAAAACCGGTCAGGCGAAAGGGTGTGCCCGGTGCCGGGGCGATATACGTGGCCCAAACGCGACCAAGGCCGTCAGCGATGCCCGACACGCGGATTGGTCCAAGGGCCTCGACATCATTGAAAACCACACCGCTCAGCGCATCATCCAGCACCGTGCTATCGGTAATCGTGACTTGCTGCGCGAGTATGGTGAGGGTGTTGTTAACGTCGTCAAAGGCGCTGGCCGGGCTAATGATCTCCGTGTCCACATCGACCGCGCTTGCCCGCATACCAAGCGCCGCCGTGCTGCTACCGCGTACGACCGCGTACTGGCCGGGCTGCAAAAGATCAAGTGCTGAAGCGGCGCCATCGACGCGGATCAGGGCGTTGCTGGTGTCAATGCTAATGCCGTCAATGGTCAGCGTGTCCGCCGACTTGGTGTCGATAGAACCGACAATCAGGGTGTCTATTGCACCAACCTGATTGCTGGGCGCTACCGGGACATTCGGTGCACCGCCACGGTCGATCCCGCAGC
Organism: uncultured Gammaproteobacteria bacterium; assembly: GCA_964352435.1. Taxonomy (GTDB): domain Bacteria; phylum Pseudomonadota; class Gammaproteobacteria; order Steroidobacterales; family JBCCMA01; genus JBCCMA01. The sequence goes on from CAYGSQ010000051.1 coordinate 8,147, forward strand.
CGACCAACAACATGCCCAGAATAATCAGGGTTGGACTACGCATCGTCCTGATCCTCGTCTTGCACATAGTAAAGGCCAATCCCCAGCCTGAGTGTTTCGTCGTCTTCATGTGTTTGGGCTTCTGTTTCGGATAACCATTGATCGACGTCTTCCAAAAACGCTTGACCGCGTTTCTCGACAAATGCCCGGAAGTCATCAGCGTGGCGCTTCGCGATGCGCAGATTACTTGCGCGTCCTTCAAAGCGAGAGGGTTCATTGGGAGCGCGGTACAAATTGTGGAGTAGGGTTTCGCCAATATCACGATAGACATCGGCGCTACGCGAAAGTGCGGTGGGGTCCGTTGGCGCCGGCATGTAATACCGGCTCACGGCAAGGACCCGGCCGTCGGCTTGCCGCTGCACGGCACCGCCTTCCTCGAGCTCTTTCAATATCGTGCTGTTGGGCACGTCGCCGCCATATTCCTTGCACAGATCGGCAAACCCCTCATCTACGGATAGTACCTGTGGCTGACCGTCGCGCGCGAAACGCGTGTCCTGGTGCCAGCCACTCAGGACGCGACCCAGACGATCACTGGCGGGGCGGTCTGACGCGGACGTTTCAGACATTTTCTCGCGGGCGTCACGCAGTCGCTTAATTTCCTTGCGATCGAGACCTGTGAGTAGGGCAACGCGCGACTGATTGGTGGGGCGGCCACGCTTGCCGAAATGCGCCTCTGCCACGTCGACATAGCTGCATTTGCACCAGTACATAAACTCCTGATACATAACGCCATTTTTGATCATTAGAGTAATGATTGGCCGGGACAGGCGCTGCCAGGCGTGGCGCAAAATTGTGCTGGTTAGTGTAACCATATGTGGGGAACTTACCCCCACATGTTGATTTTGTCAACCTGCCTTCGTACTATAGCGGCGTCAACATCATTGGTGTTTTACCAGGTCGAATGGAGAAGTCACATGGCCGTTTTCGCTGAACTACATGCGCTCATGCTGGCGCAAACCATGTTTGCAATGGGCACGCTAACCGCTCGCTCAGATGGGGGTGTCGAATGAGATGGGCAACGGCTGCGTTGGTTTTTTGCACGCTGCTGCTCGGTGCGTGCAATGACGAGGGCGATCCGCAACAGGAAGCCTTGAATGAAAATCGTGCGAAGTGGAATGACGCGGGCGTAAGCAGTTACGTTTTTCAGTTGGCGCGTAGCTGCTTTTGCCTGGTGGAGGAACCCATTGTTGTGACCGTCACCAACGGCGTAGTGACCAGCGCGTTTTTTACGCCCAGTGGCGTCATGCTAGCTCAGGATCGCATGGCCAGCTTGCGCACGGTAGACGGTTTCTTCGGCTTTGTGCAGGAAGCCATTGATCGCGACGTCGACGAATTGGTTGTTTCTTACGACGCAACCTACGGCTTTCCCGACGATATATTCGTCAACGAAGGGTTCGAATTGGCCGACGACGAAATTAGTTACAACATCACCAACTTTCAGTAGACCCTGCGCTTTGCGCTATAGCTGAACCTGCACCGTCTGCACCGAGTTTGCGGCAATCGTCAGCGGCGCGTGCTGCGTGCCTATCTGCAGCGCAAATTTGATGGGTGCTTTCGTCGTGTTGAGTAGTTGCACGCTCAACAGGTCGTCGTCGTTGACCGTAGCACTGGCATGCAGCGCGTCCGCGTCATGTTGCTCAAGGTAGGTGTCCGTCTGCACCGCCTTGTCGCCTGGCCGAATGGTGCGGCTGAACTGCGCAAGGACATGGTAGATCGGTGTGTAGTAAACCTGCCCGCTAGCCACATCGATCATGATCGGCGCGCCGCAAAAATTACCCACATGATTGGGTCCGCCGTTGCGATCAAGAACAATGTTCCAGTCAATCCAGCCATCCATCCAGTGATTCAGGCTCACGATGATGTTGCGGGCGTAGCGATGGACCGGCGCGTAAACAGGATGGTCCTGACTGTTTGGTGCCCAGCTCGCCGTGTAGGCCCAGTCCGTCGCATTCTTGTTCCACCAAAACGCGTCGTTGTCGAACCAATCAGACTCCTGAAAAAGTACGGTATCCGCCACACCGCCAGGCGCGGGCTTGCCCAGATCGTCGATCGTGCCTTCCGTGTGAATGATAGAGAACTCGGGAAACTTGTTGTGTACGCGCTCGAGTGCATCCTCATGCACCTTGTACGTGCTGGAATACCAGTGCACCGCGGTGCCAGCGACGTAAGGCGCTGTTTCCGGGTCGCCCAGAATCGTGTCCGTCCACGCCTCCAGGTCGTCGCGGTTTTGATCGTAAATCAGCACCTGCACGTCGTCGTGACCATGCTTGTGCAGCGTGGGCCCGAGGTGATTTTTGATGAACGCATTTTGCGTTTGCGGCGTGAACTGCATGCTTTCCCACTGGCCGCTGTTGCCGTGCGGCTCGTTGACCGGCGTCAGGCCCCAGACATCAATACCTTCCTCCTGGTACGCGTTGAGATAGCGCACAATGTAGTCGGCATAGGTTTGCACGTAGTGACCCTTGAGTACGCCGCCCGTGCCCTGATAGTTGTTTTCAGGCGTTGGCCGTATGTACCAGGTCTCGATATCTTTCATCCACGCGGGTGCAGTCCAGGCGGACGCGATAATGCGCAGGTCCTGGTCAGCTTGCCGACTTTTGATTGCCTGCGCTTCCTTGATCATGGGCAACAAATCGAATGTTGTGTCTTTGATGCCTGGATGTTCCCTGACATCGAATCCGTCGCGGTCAACATCGATACTGAAGTGTTGTAAGTCGGCGTCGTCTGCAATGGCGGCGTACGAGTATTTGCCCTTCACAGAAAAATCCGTGGCACCGATGGTGGTGCGCGTCAGCGAGAAGTTGGCACCGCGGTCGCTGAATATCTGGTTCATCACTTCTTTGCGTTGCGCTGCTGGCAGGTGCGCTAGAACGTAGGCCGATGATTCAGTAAACGATGTGCCAATACCGACGATGGTTTGCTTCACCGTTCGTGGCTCGATGACAACCCGAACGCCTTTCGCCTGAGCGTTGCGGAACGCAACATTGGGCTGCGGTGCAAGCTTGTCGCCCGCTTCACTGGTGAGCAATATATTCGCGGTACGCGTCAGCCCATAGTCATCATGGCTGTGGGTCGCGTCATGTGCATGCTCGGCGTGATTGGCGCATGCGCCCAGGAACGTCGTCGTTACCATGGCCACAAATGTGGCGGACACAGTGCTTCTCATCGATGGGGTGCTCCGTAAGAAAAATCAGCGGACGTTTCGTCAATGTTGTTCACAGCAGTGAACTTGCGTCCTGCATTCAGCTTAACATTGAATCAACGCGCTTCCATCTTCCCCGGCAAGCACCGGCGACTACATTGGAGCTGACCGTTGGTTGCGATGACGGGTATCGCTGACAATCAGGGGCTGGAGCGCCAGGCGCAGCGCTACAGGCCGCTGGGGCCCGGCGGCATAAAAAAGAACACACGCATGACGCCTAGGTCGACAACATTGACGACGCCATCACCGTTAAAATCTGCATCGGCATTGCTGGAGAAAAACACGGCGCGCAGGGCACCCAGATCAACCACATTAACGACACCATCGTTGTCGATGTCCGGGTCGCATGCGTTGCCAAAAATGTCGCCGTTGGAATTGCGTTGATCAGGGTTGGCGATCAGCGTGCAGTTGTCGTCGTCGTCTGCTATGCCGTCGCCGTCGGTGTCCAAGTCGGTGGTCAATGAGGTGATGAAAATATCATCGGCACCATTGGTCGATGTAGATACCACGCCACCGCCCAGATCGAGGTCGATGGTGCCTCGAAACGTACCGATAATGGCAGGCGTGCCGTTCGACAAAAGGGCGATGTCACGACCTTGTGCGGCAGCCGATGTGGGCGGAAAAACGGCGTCAACACTTAGGAAGGCGCCAGCGTTCGTGTAGCGGGCAATAAAAGCGTCACCAGCCATCGTCCAAATAAGGCCCACGACCGGGCCGGGATCAAAATCAAAACCATAGCGGAACAGGCCGGTAAACA
>CAYGSQ010000052.1:0-9821 GCA_964352435.1 uncultured Gammaproteobacteria bacterium
TAGCTGACAAGGAAGCCGCCAAGAAACAAGCCTCCCATGACGACCCCAAGGGCGACAAGGCCAAGAACGACAGACAAAAATCTACCCAAGGGAAAGCTCCGCGTTATCGAAATCAAAGCGGTAACAGAACAAATGCGAGTCGCAAAATACCCGACAACCGCGACATGGCCACAGCAATTCTGGCCTGTGGCGCCCTTAACCGTCGCTCTGCATGCTTAAGGCCATGAAGTCGTTCCACAACCCCGGCTCCCACAGGAAGGCGAGTGCAAGGATCGCGACCGCGGCCAGCGCAAAGACGGCCGCAATCTGGTCGCCGACTGGCAAGCGCGTTTTGGCCCGGGCGCCCGCTACGTGTGGAATGCGTCGCAGTTGGCGCAGCTTGATGCAACGTCGACCGATCGAGTACTTGGTTTGTTCGAACCGTCACACATGATGTACGAGGCCGACCGCGTGGCCAGCGGCGCGGACGAACCGTCGCTTGCCGATCTCACCGGCTTTGCTATTGAGCGCCTGCAAACACAACGCAGCGGCTACTTTTTATTGGTGGAAGGCGGCCGCATCGACCACGCGCACCACGCCGGCAACGCGGCCCGCGCACTGGCCGATACCGTAGCGTTTGACGACGCGGTTGCCCGCACGCTGAGCATGGTCGATCTGAATGAAACACTGGTGATTGTCACGGCCGACCACGGACACGTCATGAGTTTCAGCGGCTACCCGCAACGCGGCAACCCAATCCTTGGCAAAGTCGTTGAACGCGGCTACTTGTCATCCGCCGGCCCGGCGGTCGCACGCGACAAAAACGGGCTGCCCTACACGACACTCAATTACGCCAACGGACCCGGTCATCGCCCGCAACGTCCGGACTTGAACAACGTCGACACGACCGACATCGATTATCGGCAAGAGGCGACGGTACCGCTAAACTCTGAAACGCATTCAGGTACCGACGTCATCGTTTATGCGGACGGCCCCGGTGCCGATTTGTTTCGTGGCACGCAGGAACAGACTTACGTTTATCACGTAATGCGCCATGCGGTAGACGCACGCTAATCGCCATGACGCGTCACATCGCGGTCGTCACAACATCACGTGCCGATTTTGGTCACCTGCATTGGCCAATCATTGCCCTGCGTGAACGGCCCGGCATCCGCGTCACGCTGATCGTCATCGGTGCGCACATGTCGCCCGCGTTTGGCTACACGCACAGAGCCATTGAGGCGGCCGGGTTTGAGGTCGATGAGACAATCGAATGCCTGCTGAGTTCGGACTCCGGCGTCGGCATGGCCAAGACCATTGGTGTTGCAACGCTGAGCCTGGCCGACACGCTCGAGCGTCTGGCACCGGACGTCGTGTTTGTCCCCGCTGATCGCTACGAAATGCTCGCGGTCGCAAATGCGGCGCTGGCTTTGCGCATACCCATCGCCCATCTCGAAGGCGGCGATATCAGTGAGGGGGCGATTGACGATGCGGTACGCAACGCCCTGACCAAAATGAGCCACCTGCATTTCACGACCACCGCGCAGGCGGCGGCGCGCGTCATGGCGATGGGCGAGGAAGCCTGGCGCGTCCATCAGGTCGGCGCACCCTCGCTCGACCACCTCGTGCGCCGCGAGGCACTCACCGATAGCGACGTGCAGGCGGCCATTGGTTCACCATTGCCAGAACACTTTGCGCTGGTGTCGTTTCACCCCGTCACGCTGACACGTGGCACCGACAGGGAAGCGCAGGCGCTTTACGATGCGCTGGCGGCAACCACCGACCCGGTCGTATTTGTCTTTCCCAACTCGGACGCTGGTAGTCATCGACTGATTGATCGTGCCCAGGCATTTTGCGCCGCCCGACCGGACGCGTTGCTGTTGGTCAATCTCGACCATTGGGTGTATTGGCAGGTGTTGCGTCGAGCGCGCGTTCTGATCGGCAACTCGAGCAGCGGTATCATGGAAGCCCCGGCCGTCGGCGTACCCGTAATCAACATCGGCGATCGCCAACGCGGCCGGCTTAAGGCCGCCAATATTATTGACGTGCCGGCAACCCGCGCGGCCATCGGCGCCGCACTCGGACAACTCGACGCGGCCGACTATCGTGATCGTCTTGAGCAGCTGAGTAATCCCTATGGCGATGGACAAGCCAGCGAGCGCATTGCGAATGTACTGAGCGATCTGCCCGCACGCGCGACGCTTTTGACCAAGCGCGCGCTTGCGCTTAAAGACGGCAAATTTGTGCACAACGATGCAGGTGGACAGACCGATGACTGAGCACAATCCGGATGCCGCAACCGCGCGCTGGGATGCCTACTGGCAACACGGTTTTCTGACCTCCTGCGCCGATGCGTTTCGCGGCAACTACAGTGGCAGCATCGCCCATTACTGGTGTGATGTGTTTGCGCCGCTAACGGCGGATCAGGTCGTGCTCGATGTATGTACCGGCAACGGCGCCGTCGCCGCACTGGCCGCACAGCACAGCCACGATCAGTCCTGCCCCCTGCACATTATCGGTATCGACCTGGCCATGATCGAGCCGGCCCGGGCACTGGCCGACGCACCTCACCTGCTCGAAAAAATCGACTTTCGCGGGCGCACGTCAGCGGCTGCGACGGGCCTTGCGGACGCCAGCGTTGATCTTGTCGTCGGTCAATACGCGCTGGAATACACGCCTCTCGATGCGACGGTGCCTGAGATCGCGCGCGTGCTGCGCCCGGGCGGACGCGCGTGCTTTATTCTGCATCACGACGATTCGGTCATCATGACGACCACGCGCGAAGAGCTCTCCCATCGCGGGCTGTTCGAGGGGAACGACACGCTATTTGACGCCGCGCTCGCATTGGCCGAACGGGTGGCCACGGCCACGACCCCCGCGGCGCGGCAGGCGCTGGCGAGCGATTCTGTCGCCGAGGCGCGCCGTAATCGGCTCAACGAAACGGCTGCCGCCGTCACGGCAGCGGCCCAGCGCTCTGCCCACCCGGAAATGCTGTTTACCGCACTCAACTATGCCAAGAAGGGATATGCCGCCACGCTCTCCGAGGGACTGGACGCCGCCCGCGCGCTGCTGGGCAAGGGTCAAACCGAGATTGAGGCCAACTTCGCCCGCCTGGATGACCTGTCTGCGGCCTCTTTGAATGCTACGGCCATGGCCCATCTGCGGGCACTGATGCATGAAAACGGCCTCGAAGTGCGACCGGCGACCCCGTTTCATCACGATAACTCTCTGATTGGGTGGACTTTAGAAGCGACCAAAGCTGGCTAAAACGGGCCAGCAAGGACATGCCAGGTCGCCACCACACGCGCGCAAACTGCCCGTTTTGTTGCTATGAAACAACGGAAATTCGCGTCATAAAACGGCTAAAAGTGTGTTGTCTTTTGCCAACAGCCGCCGTTTTGACCGCTCTCCCACGCGCCGAAATCGGCGCGCCTAACGGCATCAGACAGCGCTCGCAGATACTTGCAGCGATACTTACCAAACCGCTATTTCTATAGTGCTATGCACCATTATGGGACGCACTTCCCAAGCCTCTCGCAGCGACGTCAGGCCGGCGCCAAAAGCAGGTTGACCCGCCCCCACGGCCGGTAGTTTGTTTTTTCGCAACACTGGTGTTTTTTTGCCACCGCTGTGTGCTAGTATCGCAACAACTCAGAAAGGCAATGGGTCATTCCCGTGAACCTTCACCGAGTTTGATAGCGGCGGGTGCCTGCCATTCGCACACGCATTAAACGTAAAAAAACCCTCTCCTAGGAGGCATTAATGAAAGAGCGCAATCCAATCCGGGATGCAGTGAAAATTGCTTTGTCCGCCGGCTTTGCCGCGTCTGTTGCCAGCGCCCCAGTGGCCTTTGCACAGACCGACGACGTCGCCGAGCAAGACAAAGTCACCGTCACCGGTTCACGTATTCAACGTGTCGATCTCGAAACCGCACAGCCTGTCACCACCATTAACCGCGAAGACATCGATGCTTCGGGTGAGATCTCGGTGGCTGAAGTACTGCGTGGTTCTACCTTTAACTCGTTCGGTTCTTTCCGTCAGAGCTCCGGTTCGTCTGCCCAGTCGCAGTCGACCGTCAGCCTGCGCGGTCTGGGCGCAGCACGTACGCTGGTCCTCTTGAACGGCCGCCGCATGTCTGGTTCACCAACGTTTGGTGCCGGTTCTGCTGCTAACCTGAACGTCATTCCAATCGGTGCCGTTGAGCGCATCGAAGTGCTGCGTGACGGCGCTTCGGCTGTGTACGGTTCTGACGCAATCGGTGGTGTGGTTAACATCATCATGCGCAAAGACTTTGAAGGTCTGACCCTCAACGCTGGCATGGGTCGTCCGACTCAGGACGGCGGCGACGAAGAGAGCTACGGCCTCGTCGGTGGTGTTACCTCAGGCAAGGGCAACATTACGTTCTCCCTTGACCACGCTGAGCAGGGCATCATCTTCAACGGTGATCGTGACTTTTCGGCTGTCGGCACCTCTTCGTTCGGTTTCCCTGGCAGCTTGTTCGTCAACGGCCCGGGCGGCGAATCACTGGGTACCTTCCCAGACCCACGCTGCCCAACGGCTTTGGGCGATGCTGACAACCCAGCGTCGGTCATTGGCTCGGGTGGCACGCTTTGCCGCTACAACTACGCCGGTGTCTCGGCAAACGAAGCCAGCCTGACCCGCGACAGCTTCTTCGTGAACACCACGTACGAAGTTACCGACAACATCGGTTTCTTCGCACAGGGTATCTTCACCAAGACGGATTCGTTCGGTCGTTATGCTCCGACGCCACAGGTGGGTGGTCCGATCTTCCTGCCAACGATGAGCGCAGCGAACCCGAACAACCCGACCAACCCGGCTTTCGCCACCAACGCTTCGGGCAATGATCTGACGGGCCTCCAGACGCTCACCGATGCAAACGGTAACGTCTTCACCGGTCCATTCGACCTGTCTATCTTCTACCGCAACGTGCCTGGTGGCTTCCGCGATAGCCTCGTGGAAAACACCCTGATTGATGGTCTCGTCGGCCTCGAAGGCTCCAACGACTGGTTCGGTGGTACCGAATGGGAAATTGGCCTGCAGAACAGTCGCCAAACCAACAAAGACACGTCGAAAGGCCTCGCTATTCGTACGCGTTTGCAATCCGCGATCGATGACGGTTCGTACGACATCTTTGGTGTCAACGGCCCGACCGACCCTGCTGTTGCAGGCACGTTCGTGCACGAAGGCTTCCACGACGAAGAAACCCGTATCACCTCGCTTGACGGCTCGCTGTCATTCGATGCGTTCCAGATGGCGAACGGCGCAGTGCCAATTGCTGTTGGTTTCGAATATCGTGACGAAAAATTCGACCAAAACTACGATGGTCTGCAGAACGCAGGCGCAGTGGATGGCTCGGCCGGTGGCCAGGACATCGGCGGCGCTCGTTCAGTTCTCGGTGTCTTCTTTGAAGGCGTGGTACCGGTACTCGACAACCTTGACCTCAGCGTCAAGGGTCGTTTTGACAGCTACAACGACTTTGGTACGGCGTTCACGCCACAAGTTGGCATTGCGTTCCGACCCATCGACAGCTTGTTGCTTCGTGTTAACTACGGCGAAGGCTTCCGTGCTCCAAGCATGAGCCAGCTTTACAGTGGTTTGGCTCAAAGCTTCAACGGTGCCATCGACGTGACGCGTTGCGCCGCAGCGATTCCTGCTGCGGTTGATGCCGAAGGTAACATTGTTGCTGCCAACATCCCGGCCACGGCGCCAGCTAACAGCCCATGCTTCTCTACGCAGTACCAGAATCTGTCGGGTGGTAACCCGCGTCTGGAAGCGGAAGAAGCGGACACGTTTAGCGCTGGTTTCGTCTACAACATCACCGACGATGCTTACCTGAACCTTGACTACTTCAACATTGAATTGGAAAAGGGCATCGGCACGATCCCTCTGCAGGACACTCTGCGGACGGAATTCGTAAACGGTGGCAGCCCGCTCGTTACTCGTAACGCCAACGGCAGCATCAACACGATTGCAGCCAACAACCAGAACATCGCCGGCATCAAGCGTGAAGGCGTCGATCTGGAAGCAGGCTACTCGTTCTCGATGGGCGACCTCGGTGATTTCGATACGCAGCTCAACATCACGTACACGCTCCTCGCTGAAACCGACACCGGTGCAGGCCAGGGTTTCGTCGAACCTGCTGGCGTATTCCAGCCGGATTGGCGTGGTGCGCTGAACCTGAACTGGCGTCGTGGTGACGTGTCTGCAACGCTGAACGGTAACTACATCGATGCAACGGCGTTCCCGGACGGTTCAGCATCGTTGTCCTCATGGACGACGTGGGACCTTCAGGTTGCTTACGCAACACCTTGGAACGGTCGTATCGTTGCCGGTGCTCGTAACATCCTGGACAACGATCCACCGCTCGATATCAATGGTCTGAGCAACCCGTTCTACACGAATGCACTGCATGACATCTATGGTCGTGTACCGTACATCCGCTATGAGCAGGACCTCTAAGCTGACCTAAAACTCAGCAATGCCTTGTTTCAAGGTAGACGGTGGCTCGCTTCGGCGGGCCACCGTTTTTTTTGCTTCACGATCACCTGAGGTTAGGTATCATTGCGATAGATGGAACAAGAACTTCTACAGTCGGTTCAGACAGCCTACGCGACTGGCCAGTTGGACCGAGCCGCCGCGCTGTGCGATGAAGGACTCTCCCGCACACCGGACAACGCCGCCTTGCACAACATGGCCGCGATCATTGCTGCGCAGAGCAACGACTTGGCCAATGCATTGCCGCACGCAGATCGCGCGCTTGAATTAGCACCCGACGATACCGCCGTGATGCTCAATGCCGCGCTCATTTACGAACGAGCGGGCGCACTCGACAAAGCCAGCGCGGCGAGCAGCCGGTTACTGGCATCTCACCCCGAACATCCCGGCGCGCTTGCCAGCCTCGCAAATATTGCGCGCCTGCAGCACCAGTACGACCAGGCACTGGCACTCTATGAACGCGCAACGACCAGCGCGCCCACGCAAATCGCACTGCTGGCCAATTACGCCAGCTTGCTCAGTTTGACCGGCAAGTTTGGCGAAGCCCGCGACGTGATGGCCCGAGCCCTGGCCATCGAACCGCAGTCGGCCGACCTTCTCGCCGCTTGGGGCGATATTTTGGGCGCGGCAGGCGACCTGCCGAAGGCGATTGAACAATACGCGCAGGCGCTGGACCGGGCCAATGCTCATAACAAGCCCAGCGTCCTCGCCAATATGTCCGTCGCCCAGCTCAAGGCCGGCGATGTGGACGGTGCAAAAGCCTCCGCCGCACAACTGGATCACGCAGACCCGGGCAATCGAACGGCCGCCGCGGTACGTTACATTGCCGCTGTGAAGTCCAATGACGCGGCTGCAGCAGGCATTGAAATGGATACCGCGCAGTACCTGTATCGGGTCACCAACGCCACACCAACAGCGCAGGATCTGGACACTTTTTCGCAAGCGCTGCGGGCGGAAGTTCTCGCACACCGCAGCCTGGAATTCGAACCGGCGAGCAAAACAACGCGCGGCGGCGCGCAGACCGCGAACCTGGTCCCAAACGCCGGCCCGGCCATCAGCGCCCTGCACAACATGCTGGTCGAGCATGTTCACACCTACCTGGACGAACGCCACGGCGTGGCCGTCGCCGCCGCCCGGACAATGCAACATTTCGAGCTCAATATCTGGGCGACCGTATTAGATGAAGGTGGCCGTCAGTTGCCCCATATTCATCCAGCGGGTGTCTTAAGTGGCGTCTATTACGTCGCGGTCCCTGATCCCGAAGCCGGGGCCATCGAATTTGGCGAACCGCCGTCGGACTATGCACCCTATAGTGACGTCCCGCATCACAAGATAGCGCCCAAAACCGGTGACCTGCTAATTTTCCCGTCGCAGTTTTACCATCGCACGCTGGCGTTTGCGCACGCTGATCAACGCATCAGCATTGCGTTTGACGTGGTGCCCTGCTCGATCGACACGGGCATTCCGCGCCCGGCCATTGCACAACTCCTTGAGGTTCGTCGAGCACTTGGCAAGCGCCAACTGACGCAGGCCGCTAAACTGCTCAGCCCGCTCAACGAGCATCTGCCCCAGTACGGCGACGCATGGTTCGTGCGAGGCCAGCTGGCCATTCACACCGGCGACCATGCGGCAGCCGTCTCCCACTTGACCCGCGCGACGCAGCTAAGACCACGGATGACAGCATGGTGGTACCAACTGGGCGTCACACATCAAAGGCTTATGGACTATCCAGCCGCGCACGCCGCGCTAGACCGCTGCCTGCGAATCGACCCTGCGTTTGAACCGGCACGTATGACGCTGGCATCCCTGCATACTGATCTTGGGCAAACGCAGCAAGCCGTTGATGTGTACCGTGAAATTACACGTCAACGCCCATCAAGCGGACGCGCATGGTACGGGCTCTCCTTGCAGGAAGCGTCATCAATCAGCGATGACGATGTGGCTACTATGGCCCGCGCGCTCATCACCGACGATCTGGCGGCAGCGGATAAAAGTGGCCTGCACTTTGCGTTGGGTCGCGCGCTGGAACGTCGCGCCGAGATTGACCGCAGCTTTCAACACTATGCCGCAGGCAATCGCATCAAACATGCAGCGCAACCGTTCGATGCCGAGGCCGAGGCACGCAATGCTCAGGCAATATGTGCCAGCTTTACACCGCAGGTTTTTGAACACTTCGAAAACAGCGGGCTGGATGACGCGACGCCAGTGCTGATTGTCGGCATGCCGCGCTCAGGCTCTACGCTGATTGAACAAATTATTACGAGCCATCCCGACGCCATCGGCGCTGGCGAGAGCAATGCGCTGTGGCGTACTTTCGGCGGCCTCGGGCGGTACCTGCCTGCGGGCGCCGATCTGCCGCGTGACATCGCGCAGGTGTCGAGCGATGCCTGGGCAGCCCTGGGCCAGCGCTACCTGTCGGCATTGCGCGACGATGCCGGTGGCGATGCCACCCGCATCACGGACAAACTGCCCTTCAACTACACGCTGCTTGGCATGCTCCGCCTGATGCTGCCCAACGCATACATTATTGACGCGCGACGCAATCCGCTGGCTACCTGCTGGTCGTGTTTTGCGACGTCGTTTGGCGTGGACCGGGGCTTCACCAACGATCTGGGTGACTTGGGTGCCACGTATCGCAGCTACGTGTCATTGATGGACCACTGGGAAACGGTGCTCACCAAGCCGATTTATTTGCAGCAGTATGAGCACATGGTAGCGGACACCGAGCAACAGGCGCGCGCGCTAATTGCGTATCTGGACCTGCCCTGGGATGCTCATTGCCTCGAATTTCATCGCAACCAACGCGCTGTGACCACATCGAGCTACGCGCAGGTTCGCCAGCCAATCTATACGAGTTCGATAGATCGCTGGCGGCCGTTTAGCCCGCACCTCAATTCGCTGCGCGAGGCCTTGGGCCCAGCGCTCGTCACACCGGATGATCACACGTAATGAACGCACCAACCTCAAAAATTACGCCGCTGTTTGCCGTCCCGCTTGCAGAGTTCGTACTGCCCAAACCAGAGCGCCTGTGCAGCGAGCTGCGCGCGCTGTTTATTGAACGTGAGCAGCAAGGCGATGCATACCGCAACGAAATCAGGCGGCCGACACAGGGCAAGGAAGTCTTTGAGAGTCGTTTCGATCTGTTTACCTGGGACGAGCCGGCCGTGCTGGCGCTGCGTGAGTTTTGCCATCATTCGATGATGTCATTGCTCACACATCTAGGTCAGATCGATGCTCAATCAAAAATAAAGCTTGATTACCACGCCTGGTTTCATGTGACCCGTGACGGCGGTTTTCAGGGTTTGCACAATCATCAAAACGCGAGC
>CAYGSQ010000052.1:9831-12130 GCA_964352435.1 uncultured Gammaproteobacteria bacterium
ACGCGAGCTGGTCCGGCATCTTTTGCGTCGACCCTGGCGACACGGACCCCGACAACCCACGCAACGGCGTCGTGCGCTTTCACGACCCGAAAGTCGGCACCAGCATGTTTGCCGACGCCGCCAATCGCACACTGCCGATGCCGTTTAACAACGGTGTCTATCAGGTGCATCATCGCGCCGGCACGCTGACGATTTTCCCGTCCTATCTCAATCATGAAATCTTCGTGTATCGCGGCCAGCGTGAACGCGTGGTGGTCGCCTTCAACAGCTGGGCGACAACGACCGACTAGTGTCTTGTTTTGCTAATGAGCGAAACCGGACACCAGCGCTTATTCGAGCTCCACACCGAGCGCGTCAGCCAGATGCTCAACGTGCTCGCGATAGTGGCGCCAACGTGCCTTTGACCGCGAATAAAGCGGCTGGCGCACCTGCCAACGACTCAGTGTTGCAACAACATCCGGGTCGTAGCTTGAATCCAGACAGCGTTCGTCATGCGGCATATCGCAGTGTTCAAGCAGGCGCCGCAATTGACCCGCCTGATCATCAACGACGTTTTCATATTCAACGTCGAGCAGGCGCTCACCCAGCACTTCATGCCAGTGCTTCATTAAACGCTGGTACTGCGTGAAGTAGTGGACGACATCGTCGAGATCGTTGGCATAGGCGTTGCCCGCGGGAAAGTCCTGGAAGAATATCGACAAACAGGTGTCAAACGCGTGGCGTACGCTGTGGATCAGCGGCGCTTTGGGAAACAGCCGCGCAATGATGCCCAGATGCAAAAAATTGGCCGGATACTTATCTGTGATAAACGACGCCGAGCCCGCTTGCCGCAATTCTTCCTGATAACCAGACGCAAGATCGAGCAGTGATTGATCGTCGCAACGCCCAAGACCGGTCGGGTATGGTGCGAGCGCCGGACGGACCACACGCTCGAAGTAGCTCAACTCGCCACCGCCATCAATCTGCGGGTGGCGCGCGAGCATTGTCTCAATCAGCGTTGTGCCCGAGCGTGGCATACCCACAATGACGATCGGCGTAATATGACTACCGGGTTCAGTGGTCGCGACCAACGCCGGCTCATCAAACACCTCAATGACCCGGGCGATAAGATCTTCGTGCTGCACACGATCATAGTGACCACCACGCGCTCTCTTCAGCGCATTGGCCTCGCGATAGTGGCCAAAAGCCTCGTCGTATTGACCGCAATCATCCAGCGCCTTACCGAGTGCGAATCCGAGCTTTTCACGCTGGTAGGGCACCACACCCGGCGCGCCGAGCGCGGCCTGCATGGCGACCAGATCCGGGTCGTCCTGTGATTCAAAGCGTCGGTGCTCGGCGATTTGCTGAAACGCTTCGACAAACGAGGGGTCGTCGTCCAGCGCCTCGCGAAAATGCGCCTGCGCCGTGTCAAAATCTCCATGTGCAGCGCACACCGTACCGAGGCCAAACAACGCACGCGAGTAGTTCGGCCGCAAGGCAAGCGCGTGTTCAAACTGTGCCTGGGCTTCATCCTCCCGCCGCGCTTGCAACAACGTGTTGGCAAGCTCGGTGTGCGCCTCGAAGGCATTGGCCACGTTCAGTTCAAGCGCGCGCTCGAAGCTGACGATGGCTGATTCCAAACGATGATTGCTGCGATAGGCATGCGCCAGATTGAAATGCGCATCGGCAAAGTCTGGAACACGCGCGATCAACCCCTCAAAACTGTTGATCGCCGCCCCGGCGTCACCGGTTGCCAACGCGAGATAACCGCTTTCACTCAGCCACTGTGGATGGTCACCGACGCTTTCGCGGGCACGCGCCAATAGCTGTTGCGCCAGCACAATATCGCCCGCTTGGCGGGCAAGCCGGGCCTTCATCACCAACGCCGGCCCGTGACCGGGCACCGCCACCAGCAGCTCGTCGAGACGTGCGTCGGCCGACTCGATATCTCCGCGCCTTAGCGCACTGAGCACCGACGCCATTGGGTTGCCTTGAGCGCTCATTGTGACTCCGGTTTGGCCTTGGCGCGATGTTGCGCCAGCGCCAGTGTAAACGGCTCGAGATACTTCGCATAGCGGGTATGCCCCTCCACCGCACTGGTATACAGCGGTTTGCGCACCTGCTGACTGGACGCAGTATGGACGTAGCGCGAGGACTCATGAAATGCCAGACACGCCGGATCAAACGGCAACTCGAGCGCCGCCAGCAATGAACGCAGTACCGGCTCCGGCTCCGTGACCAGCGCTTCATAGGGGAGATCGAAGATCGGCAAGGGCAAGCTCTTGTGCCAATGCGCCATTAGCCGCTCGTAATGCGCAAC
>CAYGSQ010000053.1:0-12065 GCA_964352435.1 uncultured Gammaproteobacteria bacterium
AGCTTGGGCAATGGGATATTCATCAAAACCAGTCCATCAAAAACTAAAGGATAATATGTAAAGCAAGATACATGCCTTATAAATTTAGCGTTTAATATCATTGATTTAGACCCCGCCCTCTCACGAGCCCGAAGGTAATATGTAAAGTATTTCGACACTTGTTGGTCGCACTGGTGCACACCCTTCAAGCGCGCACCGACACGTCACTTGATGCAAGATAGGCCCTTCAAGGACAGGCACTGCAAGGAGACTCGAATGCCTCGTAACCGAACACTGGCGGCCAATCCCTACACCCGGCTTGCTCTCAAATTGCGCGACAACCCTGACTTCTTGCCGATCATTGTTGAAGGCGACTCATGGTTCTCGTTGCCGGGCATCACGCACATCACCAACATTGCCAAAGTGCTGACCATTCACATGCGCGGCAAAGTCGCGCTACTGGAGTTGCAGCACAGTGGCGACGACATGCTCGACATGATGAAAGGTAACCAGCGCCGCAAATTGCGCTATGCGCTAAAGCACAAGCGTTACGGGTTTCAGTTGATGCTTTTCAGCGGCGGCGGCAACGACCTGATCCACCACGTAAACGATTTCCTGCTGCAAAAAACCGCGGGCATGAGCTGGCGCGATTGCATCAACGAGCCTGCACTTCAAGACAAGCTGGGCAAACTGGAGGACGCTTATCGCGATCTGGTTGCCCTGCGCGATGAACTGCGACCCAACCTGATGATCATGACCCATTGCTATGATGAGCCACGCGTCAACGGCAAGGGCGCAAAGGTCATTGGCTTTCGCGTCGCCGGACCATGGCTGCTGCCGCACATGCGAGCCAGGAACATTACACGCAAAGCCGACCAGCAGGCACTCGCACGCGATCTACTGCTGCGCTTGCGCGCCATGCAACGACGCGTCGCCGCCGACACTCACGACTTTATTGTGCTCGACACGCTGGATACGCTGGATGACAGTCATTGGAGTGATGAAATTCACCCCAATACCGCGGGCTACAAACTGATCGCGCAGAAATTCGCGCGTCGGATCAAGCGCGAATTTCCCGGTACATTCTAGGAACGATGGAGTGCAATCATTGCGGCGCGTGCGCTTTATGCATGCGCCACCGAGATCACGTCGGCAAGCCCGGCTAAAACTCCCACCAGACCTGCTGCCACCACGTTACAAATTCGTCGTAGCTGATCTGCCCGTCGCTGTCGGTGTCGACCATGGAAAACCCGGTGGCCGCCTGTTCAACATCGGTGTCTGGTGACAGAACCCGCAACAGCTCCGCGAACTCCTTGAATTCGATCGCACCATTGCTGTCGGCGTCTGCAAAATCGAAACTGTCTTTTACTTTTTTTAGCTCTTCAGCTGAAAGGACTTTGTCCGTCATACCTGCTCCGCGAAATAGAAAGTTCGTGTGTTTTTGGTTAGGCATCTGCAACGTTTACGAGCGCACTATTTGCGCTGCTCCCAAAAGTCAGCGTTCTTGATACCCAATGCTTTGGGGTCGAACGTGTAACGCTCAACACCCGCCCGCCGTTGTCGCTCATAGTCCTGCAGCGCCTTGATCGCCGGACGACTCACAGCGAAAATAATGAGAATGCCAATGATATTGAGCCAGGCCATCAAACCCACGCCCAGATCGCCCATCGCCCACGCCAGATTTGCCGTTCGTACCGTGCCATAGAAGACGGTGCAGATCAGGACGAGTTTAAGGACAAACAAACCACCGGGGACCTTAAGCGTGCGCCGAATATACGCGACGTTTGTTTCGGCAATGTAGTAGTACGCCAGCAGCGTGGTAAAAGCGAAAAAGAAAAGTGCCATAGCGATAAATGGCTTACCCACACCCGGCAACATGCTCTCGACCGCGAACTGCGTGAACGCCGGACTGTTGGCCGAGACGTCTTTGGCGACATTGGCAATCAGGAAGCCACCTTCGGGGTTGTGTACGTTGTACATACCCGTAATCAGAATCATCAACGCGGTGGCTGTGCACACGAACAGCGTGTCGATGTAGACCGAGAACGCCTGCACCAAACCCTGTTGCGCCGGATGATCAACTTCAGATGCCGCGGCCGCGTGGGGACCCGTGCCCTGACCGGCTTCGTTGGAATACACGCCACGTTTGACGCCCCAGCCAATGGCCGCCCCCGTACCCGCCATCGGCGTAAACGCGTCGCCGATAATCAGCCCAATAATTTCCGGCACTTTGCTGGCATTGAGCGCCACAATAAAGACGGCCGCGACGACATAGGCGAGCGCCATGAACGGCACAACAACCTGCGTCACCAGCGCGATGCGTTTGACCCCACCGAAAATAATGACCGCGAGTGCAACCACCAGCGCACTGCCGGTGATCAGTTTGGTCATGCCAATTTCACCGGCGAAGGTTTGCATCACCTGACCTGGCCCCATCGCCACCTCAACCGCATTACCGATCGCGTTGGACTGCACGCCGGGCAAAAGAACGCCACAGGAAAAAATGGTGACGATGGCGAACAGCCACGCATACCATTTTTGACCCATCGCTTTTTCAATGTAGTAAGCCGGACCACCACGATACTGGCCGTCATCTTCTTCCTTATAGATTTGACCAAGCGTGGATTCGATGTACGCCGTCGATGCACCGAGGAACGCCACCACCCACATCCAGAAAACGGCGCCCGGACCGCCAAACCCGATAGCGGCGGCAACGCCGGCAATGTTGCCCGTACCAACGCGACCCGACAGCGACACGGACAGTGCTTGAAAGGAAGAAATTCCTTTGTCAGAACCCTTGCCCTGGAACAACAAGCGCAGCATCTCGCCAAACATCCGCACCTGGACAAACCGCGTCAGCACCGAGAAAAACAGCCCAGCCCCCAGCAACAAATAAATAAGTGCGGGGCTCCAGACGAAACCGTTAATATTGCTGACCAGAAGCTCCATGGGTTCTCCTTGGGGACGGGAAGGTGTTCAGTGGCGCCGATGTTAACCCGTATCGCGTGCCGGATGCCTCCTAACTTCGACAAAAACCGCCAGATTCAAGCGTTGGGTGACCGATGCGCAAGGTGTCCGCTGGTGCGTCAGGCCAATCGCTGCGGATTTGCAACGCGCGCGGATGCGACGACTAGGGCGGATTGTGCCGGCGCAAAAAATCGTCGATTTTTTCAAGCAGCTCGAGGCGCGTCGCGCTCGTCGACAACCAGTGATCCTCGCCCTTAAGGCTCACCATCTCAACCGGCTTCCTGGCTTTCTTGAGCGCTTTGGCCATGATTTTGCTCTGGCGAATCGGCACAACCGTGTCGTCCTTCCCGTGCAGCAACAATACCGGTGCCTGAAACTGCCAGGGGTAGTTGACGGGTGAAATACGCTTGAGCTTCTCCTTCTCAGCTTTTATGTCGCCGATAAGCTCCGTCCAGTAGCTCACTACCCAGTGAGAGCGGCCACTGCGGTGCCGGGTATCCTTTAGCATCCTTGGCAAATCTGACACGCCGGCAACCGCCACGATGCAGCGATAGAGCTCGGGCGTAAAGGCGCCGCCGGCCAGCGCCGCATAGCCGCCGTAGCTGGCCCCCATGATGCAAATACGATCCGGGTCCGCGTAGCCCGCCGCGATCATGGCGGCCACGCCGTCCGAAATATCGTGCTGCATTTCGGCCCCCCACTTGCCGTGGCCCGCTTCGCGAAATTCGATGCCGCTGCCTGTAGAACCACGAAAATTAGGCTGCATCACCGCATAGCCGCGCCGCGCGAAATACTGCGCCCACCAATTGAACTTGATGCTGTCGTACGCTTCAGGACCACCGTGCGGGAACACGAGCATGGGCAGCGCCTTGCGCTCTGCTTTTTCCACGCCAACAGGCCAGGTGATGACGGCGTTGATGGGTAGCTCATCACGCGCGCGGTAGCGCATGGCAGCCACGTCGCCAATCTGATCTTCGGATACGCCCGGATAGGCCGAACCGATTCTTGCAATTGAATTGGCCTTGGAGTCATAAAGCATATAGTCACGCGCCGCGCCCGGACCGCTGACCACGAACACAATTTTTGCATGGTCGTCCGTGGCAGATATCGGTGACACGGCACTGCCCGGATAGAGACTCTGTACAGCGGCAACATAGTCGTTCATCGACGTATCAACGTATTTGTATTCGGGCAGGAGCCCGCTGTAAGCAACCCCCTCGAACATGCGGTTGTCGCTGAGCAAAACACGATCGATATCTCTGTCGGGCGCGGCGTAATACGGCCCCGAGGTCGCGCCATCGTCCAACGACATGTGAAACAACGCTGAGTTGTCGTCCTCCTCGTAGGCGTTGTAGATCAGGTGCTTCCCATCTTGCGTCAATGCGACCAACGCCAAATCCGGTCGCTCTGTTTCCTGGGTGTAGATGCGCTTCCATTCGCCCGACGTCTTCGAGAAAATCTGATACTCGCCACGTTGACCGTTGAACTCCGCGCGCGCAACTGCATTGCCCTTTGCATCGACAAACCAGTCAATGACGTGGCGATTACCACGTTCCAACATCTCAGCCTTGCCGGTATCCAAACTCACTTTGAGCAGACCGTAACTGGTCGCCCTGCCGTTGCCCAGATAGGCGGGCATCAGTGCGACACCCTCATCGGGCAAAATACCGACTATTCGACCGCGAGGTGACTGTACGTCGTACAGGATATCGTTGCCGCGCATCATCGGATGCATGGTTTTGGTATCAATGCTGTAGACCGACGCCGCGCGCGATTCCCATTTGCCGAGCACTTGAATGGAACGCTGGGTCTGGGAACCTTTCAAGATCACATGATTGTTGGTCGCAAACGAGATGCTGCGGGCCTTGAATTTGTCGGCGCGAGCGCCGCCGATCATCTCGTGCGTTTCGAGGTTGGAGACGACGAAGAAATCACCCTCGACGGTACCGCGAATAAAAGCGATATAGCGACCGTCAGGGGAAATGGAAACCGAACGAATCGCCGGTAGCTGGCCGTAGTCGTCCACCGAAAGTGCAAAGGCTGCACCGGGCAGCACACCGGCAATCACTACCAGTAAAGAAAGACAGAGTCTTGGCATCGTCGACAGCGCTCAATTGGGGCACAGCGCATCAGTAAAGCGAATCGGCAACCGGGCTATTTAGAGGTGGCCGGTCTTGACGTAAATCACAGTCCCTTCTCGCGAGAAAGGCGTATGCGCACTGCCGGCTGGATTGCGCAGCCAGGTGCCCGCAGTGTAACGGCCCTGTTCGTCTTCGAAGGTACCTTCGACCACGAATATCTCTTCGCCTGCGGGATGCATATGACGCTTGAAATACGTACCCGGCGCCCACCGCACCAGCGCAACATGCTCCACACCAAATGCGTGCAAAGGCATGACGTCGAGGCCGTCGACCAATCCAGGCCGCCACGCCGTGGCACGCGAATCGATCACGACATGGGTAAGATCATCCGCCGCAAACTGTCGCAGTTTGACAAAAATTGTTGCGCCGCCCTGGGTGAATGGCGCATGTTTTGAGCCGGGCGGATTGCGCACGTAGGTCCCGGGCCCGTAGTGCCCGGACTCGTCGGAAAATGTGCCCTCCAGAACAAGATATTCCTCGCCCGCATCGTGTTGATGCGCTGGGAAATGACTGCCCGGCGCATAGCGGACCACCGAGGTCGCCACGGCGACTTCATCGCCCACGCGATCGAGCATGCGGCGCTCTACCCCAGGAGCAGGCGATGGCACCCACGTCGCATCGTCGGCCATAGCGACAACGCGCTGACTAAAATCCGCATTGAGATTCATGGAATGAGTATACGTCAGGCCTGTCCGTCGCAGCACATCGTCGCTGTCTTGGCAGGCACCGCAGGCTCGTGACCATAGACCGGCGCATTGCCATGCGTCAGGAACGTTTCCCACGCAATGTCCTGCGGGTCTTTGATCCACTGTATGGTCGAGCGCGCGTAGCAACAGGTGGTTTCGGCCTCATCACGCAAGTGTTTGGCACCTGACACACGATACTTCAGGCTTGGCTAATCAAGACCCAGACAGCCCGGGTTAATGCGCGTGTCGGGGTCCATATGCTTCTTGATCGCTTCAAGCAGGGCCCACGTCGCCGCTTCACGCTGCTCGCGATACGGGTAGGCTTTGCCAATCTGGTAGTGCACGGCGTGATGCCGCGTGAACACCGCGACGAGCTGCGCCCGTAAGCGGGTAACAAACGCGCGCGCTTCGGGGTTCGGTGGGAAATCAGTAATACCGTCGAGATGCTCCGGCCGCACGTAGTGTCGATGCATAGGGGACAAGGCGTCCGGCCAGATCATGACAGGCTCGATCAAGAAGCCGTTGCTGGCAACTGTGCAGGTCAAAAATCCCCACGACACTTTGTGCGCTTCAAGCTCCGCCGCGTGCGCCTCGAACAAGGCCACCATCTCGCCCCAAACCTCTGCCGCAACCGAATGCGCGACAATGCCGTGCGTCGGCACCCAGCATTCACCAGTGGGCCCCACCATCGAGTCCACAGGTCCAAACGGTGCCGCGCGAGTAACTTTCGCAACGGAGTTATCAATCTCCTTGCCCCGATGCCTGGCCGCAATGGTGCGGGCCGCCTCAAGATCGGCATCGATCACCGCAACTGAACGACCGTCACATACAACATGTAGCGAATACCCGCCGCGATGCGCAATCGATTTGCCGGCGATCGCCGTTTTCGCCGCCTGCTTGATCCCCGCCAACGCCGACCCCTCCGCTTTCGCAAGTGAGGTCACCGTCTTCAAGTTGTCGCTCCAGCTACCACGCGACATGGCGATACTGGTCAGGCCCGGATCAAAACCAAACAGTTCTGCCCCTAGTCCCTCACGCGACAGCGCAGACATTGCCGCCGCCGAGTCGCGCGCACTGGCAAACTCGAAGGATACGAAACCCACTTTGGCCGGCCGCCTGATCAGTCGAAACGTCGCCTGCGCCTTGACGCCCATCGCGCCGGCATCGCCCGTGAAAATGCCCGTAATATCCGGCCCGTAAAATCGATAAAACGGCCGCGCACCAAGCGTCGAAGCGCTGCCCGTATCGATGATGGTGCCGTCAGCGGCAATCACCCTGAGTGAAATCAGGCTTTCGCTGGTGGTGCCCCAAATGCCGCCACCGAAGAACGCATTGTTTTGTGACAGGCCACCGCCAATGGTCGACACCAAGCCGGACAACGGCCCCCAAAACGGCGTGCGCAGTTGCTTCGCTTCCAGCGCATCGTTCAACGCCTTCCAGGTGCAACCGACCTCCACCGTCACGTACATGTCCTGCTCGTTGATGTCGACTATGCGGTTCATGCGCCGCGTATCAATCAGCACGGCGGTATCATTGCGTGGCGTGTAGGCATCGGTATACGACATGCCGCCGCCGCGCACATTGATGTCGATACCCGCCTTGTTCAGAGTCGCCACGACTGCCGCCAATTCAGCGCACGAGCCAGGCGCGACCACCTGCGCTGCAATGTGGTCGGTATAAAAAACATCCTGCGACAGCAGCGCCCGATGGGCCGGGTCACAACTGACATGATCGTCGCCGACGATCGCGGCGAGTTGCTCACGTACAGCGTCGGACGACGTCGATAGTTGTGGTGTCGTCATGTCGTGGCTCCTTCGTTCGCGTCATCAGCCGTCAGTGCCAGGCCCGATGCGCGGTTGGGTAAAAACAAGGCACTGAGCGTCGCGATCACCAGCAGCGGGCAAATCACCAACGTGAAACCCATCTCCCAGCCAACACTGCGCACAACAAACGGCACCACCGCGGGAAATACGGCAAAGCCAAGGCTCAAAGGCGCGGATGCACAAATGGACAACGCACTGGCGCGCACCGTCTGCGGAAAAATCTCGGCAATCAGCACCGGCAGTACCGCAAGCGAGCCGTAAAACAAGGCCGCCGTCAACGCATACCAAAATGTATCCTGCGCGCGGCTCTCGGGCAGCCACATCAGTCCGGCCAGCGCGATCGCACCCCCCAGCGCCCACAGCACGAAAACCGTCCGCCGTGTCAGAAAATATTCACCGACGACCGCCGCCAGCAGGTAGCCCACGATACCGATACCGTTGGACATACCCACAAGACCCGCAGCTTCCGCGGGCGTGTAGCCACGCACCTCGGCGAAGAAAGTGGGAAAGAAAAACGCCGTGCCCGCATACGCACCACCAAAGGCGAAATAGGTCACCATACTGGCGAGCGAGTTGCGGCGATGTGCGGGTGAAAATAACGTGCGAAAGCTGCCTTTATCCGATGCCTGTTTTTCGGCGGGCGGCACGTCTGGCGCATCACGCAACAGCCAGTAAAAAATGGCCGCTATCGGAATAACAAGAAAAGCGGCAAAGCACATGGAGCGCCAGCCGTAGTCACCAAGCAGTTTTACGGCAAATACGGATGCGATAAACCAACCCAGCGGATAGCCACACTGCAGGACGCCCATCGCGAGCCCGCGAAAACGTGGCGCGACATTTTCAACAACGTAGGCATTGGTGATCGGCGACAGACAGTTGCTGAAGCCAAAGCCAAGGGAGCGAAAAACCGTCAGCAGTACGATGCCGCCCGCCACGCCTTGCAGCCCAACGAACAACGCCGACACGGCCAGATAGAGACTGAGCATCGGGCCACGCCCAAAGCGATCCGCCGCGGTGCCTGCAAACAGCAGCAGCACCGACGAAAATACAAATGAAATGGTGAGGACAATGCCGACGGCTTCAAGCGGCACCCCGAACTCGTCCAAAATCCCGGGGATGGCGTAACCGAAGAACGCCTGATCCATATTGGTCAGCGTCCACGCAATGAAGCTGACAATCAGCACATTGCGGTGGGTCAGCGTTGGCTGACTCCCCTGTGGCGCATGACCGCTAACTGCTTGCTGCACATTCGACTCCCGCGATGGTGATGCGAACATACTGCGTTATGGATTGACCCGCTCGCAACCGGACAAGTGCGCGCAGACCACTTTGGGACACAGCTCAGGTGGCGCTTGCCAGCCAGCCGCCGGTTGCCTGCAGCGGTGCACCCTGTGCGTCAACGACCCACACCGCCAGCGCAGGGCGCGCCACGTCTTTGGTCGACGGCAGGTCGATGGTCGTCGTCCACGCATCGCCGTCGCGCGCAAGCGACGCACGCGAGAGATCCGTGACGACAAAGTCGTGCGTGAGAACACGGCCCTTGTTTTCGCCGGCGCGCACGCGGGAGGTGAGCCCGCTGGCAAGCAGTGCTACTTCGACTCGAAGTTTCTGGTGCGTGGCCGGCGGCGCGAAGCGCACGTCAATGCGGCCATCGACCACCTCGACGCTTAGTTTTCCCGTCACGCTCGAGGCCTGCGCACCGGGCGCCGCCCGACGTCCGCGCCATTGACGGTATTCCGTACCGTCCAGAAATACGCCGGGCGTGTAGACGCCACTGCCGGCACGTGCGGCATTGCGGCGCTGACGTTGATCATAGGTTGCGTCCGA
The DNA here is from genome assembly GCA_964352435.1 of uncultured Gammaproteobacteria bacterium. Taxonomy (GTDB): domain Bacteria; phylum Pseudomonadota; class Gammaproteobacteria; order Steroidobacterales; family JBCCMA01; genus JBCCMA01. The sequence continues at coordinate 9,424 of CAYGSQ010000053.1, forward strand.
AAATTCGTCGCGCCAACCCAGATAGTTCCAGTAGGTCACGTGAAACGCGAGTGGTACAAACGACTCCCACAAACCCGCGTCATCGCGCAACTGCGTATACCAACGCTCGGCCGGAGGACAACTGCTGCAGCCCTCAGAGGTGTAGAGTTCGAGCAAGCGGGTTTGCTGCGCGCCACTTTCGAAGCGCACAGGCTCATCCGCATGCACGGCAGTCAGTGAGAGCGCTGCGGCGAGGGCCAGCACAAAACGGCGCGACATATATTTCATAGCGTTCCAATCCAACCGATATATTGAACGACTAGAATCGCTGCAATTTATCTCATCATTATCACGCCGCGCGGTCACGCCGCGGCCAGATCCAGCCGCAATTTGCGCACTTCCGCGACCACCGCGCGGCGATTCAGGCGCATGTTGAACCACAGCTTCAACGCAATCTGGGCTGAGTTGAGCATGACCGCAAAGACGCCAAACAGTATTTGATCTCGCGTCGTTTCCGCGCCAAATAACTGCACAATGCAGTAGATCATCAGTCCTCCGAATACAAAAATTCCCGCCCAGGTCAGCAGACGCATCCCGCTGCCATCGCCATGAAAACTGCCCAGGACTTCCTTGTAGTAATTTTCCTCGGCCTGCGGCGCTTCCAGCGTCGATTCGTGTTCGCTCAGAAGTTGTTCCAGTCGGCTGTCCAAATCACTCATTTGCGGTCTCCTGCTTGTCATCTAAAAGGGTTTTGAGTTGCTGACGCGCCCGATACAGTCGCGATTTGATGGTGCCAGTGGGCAATGCAAACACGCCCGCCAGTTCGTTCACGGACAGACCATAGGCGTAGAACAAGGTCACCAGATTGGCCTGATCATGGGACAGTTGTGCCAACGCGCTGTGCAGCTCATCCCGGTCATCACCGTGGCCGTCGGCGGCGGCGGCCACGTCATTTTCCAATGCCCCCGCCAGCGCGCGCTGGCGCTGATTTCCACGGATATGGTCGGCGGCGCGACGCCGGATTATGGTGAACGCCCATGACACGAAGGTAGCGGGATCGCGCAGCCGGCCAATGTGCGTGGCAATGTGCAATGACGCATCCTGCAACACGTCACCGGCGTCCTGCGGATGCCCCAAAAGGCGCAGACAAAACCGATACCAGCGCGGATGCCAGTGGCGATAAAGGCGTTCAAACGCCCGTTCGTCGCCGTCGATGCTGAGCTCAACAAGAACAAGGTTTTGTCTGGATTGTGCTTGTGATCGGGTCAAAACGGTCTACTCAAACGGGATAGTTGTCAGGGTAGTCGTACTCGATCGCCATTTGGTTCACACGACCAGACGTGTGCGTCGCGGCATCAGGTTTGCAGCCGCGCGCGCAGGCGCCGCACAAGGTCTTCCATCCTGGTTTCGCCGTACGGCCGGGCATCGCCCACGCCCCACACGGGTCGCGGCCACGCTGCATCGTCGCGTTGGCGTGCCACGATGTGAATGTGCAGCTGTTCCACCACATTGCCCAACGCGGCCACGTTCATTTTGTAGGCATCGCCCATGTCCGACACCACGCGGGACACCAGATCAATTTCGATATGCAAGCGCGCTTTTTGCGTCACCGGCACCTGATGCAGGTCGCGCAGATCCGGCACTCTGGGCACCAGAATGCACCACAAATAGCGGGCGTCGTTCATCAGCAGCACATCGTTCAGTGCCAGACTGATCACAGGCCGCGTATCGGCAGCCAGCTGTGGGTGCAATGCAAAAGCCATGGGCGCGCGCTCATTTGCCTGGGTGACACCACCATAACGTAACTTGGCTGCGTTCATGTGGCATGCGCGTTGCGCGGCTACGCTTAATAATAGATTTAGGGAGTAAACGCTATGACACGCCTCACCGCCCTTGAGAGGAGACACCGGCGCCCCAACGTCAGGTAAATGCCCGCCACGCACCACGTCGTGTTTTCCTCGCCTTACGCCGCGCCCAGCGCCGAGCGGGCTATGGTTTTGCGTACGCAAGGCATTGCCGCCAACACGCTCGTGGCCGAAGGCGGTCATGTTGTCGTCGTGGCCGCGGCCGACACCATGCGTGCGCAGGCCGAGCTGGCGGACTATGAACGCGAACTCGACGAGCGCGAACCACCGGCCGCGCCCTTTCGCCATGAACAGCATGCAGCCTGGCCCGGCGTCGCCGCATATTTCGCCATTGTGATTGCCCTGGCACTGACCGCAGTGACGCAACCAGGTGGCGAGTGGTTCGCGGCAGGCAAAGTCGACGCGGGTCTGGTGCGCGAGGGGCAATGGTGGCGCACGATCACCGCCTTGACCCTCCACGTTGACGTGCCGCATCTGGCGGGCAATCTCGTGTTTGGCGGCGTGTTTGCTTACTTCGCCGGCCAGCTTTTCGGGTCGGGCCTGGCGTGGGCGGTCATCGTACTCGCGGGCGCCTCAGGCAACGCACTAAACAGCTTTTTGATGTCGCCCAGCCATACCTCGGTGGGCGCGTCGACCAGCATATTCGCCGCACTGGGACTACTGGCCGCCTACGCATGGAAACGTAAATACTACCCCCAGGATCGCTGGGCCTATCGTCTTGGCCCAATCATTGCCGGCATCGCGCTGCTCGCCTACCTCGGTACCGGCGGTGAACGCACGGACGTCAGCGCCCACATC
>CAYGSQ010000054.1:0-12053 GCA_964352435.1 uncultured Gammaproteobacteria bacterium
CTGTTGCGCCAGTCGATGAGCACCATCCTCGCCGATGCTTCGGCGATCAACTAACGACGGAGATTCACTCATGACAGATGCTTTGGGATGGCGCGCGAAATTCGGCGTGCTGGGGCCGTCGACCAACACAATCGTACAACCTGATTTCGACGACCTGCGCGTGGCGGGAGTGACTAATCACTACAGCCGCATCGTTGTGCAGAATGCGCAGGCGATCTCCGATGAAAGCTTTTATGCCGGAACCATGGAGATCTCGGGCAACACCCTGGAAGCGGTCCGTGGTGTGCTGACCTGCGAACCTGACTACCTGGTCATGGGCATGTCGGCCGTCACGTTTTACGGCGGTGCACAGGGTGGCGCCAAGTGGAAAGCCGCTATTGAAGAGGCCTCCGGCTTGCGCATCTCTATCGGCTCAGAGGCACTGGCGCAGGCGTTGCAGGCGTTCGGCAACATCAAAAAAATCGCGTTTCTTTCGCCCTACTACCCGGTGGCCAATCGCGAAGTCAAAAACTATCTGAGCGATCACGGCTTTGAAACGGTACGTGACGTGTGCCTCCGGTGCCCAACCTGGACCGCCATCGCGCACGTCGGCGAGGCCGAACTTGCCCAGGTGCTGCAAGAGTTGAACGGCGATGACGTCGATGCACTCGTGCAGGTTGGGACCAATCTGTCCATGATGCGCCTGGCGGCGCAAACCGAGAAGGCGCTTGGAAAGCCGGTCGTCGCCATCAATGCGGCCACCTATTGGCATGCGCTGCGGGCGAACAATCTCACTGACCAGATCAGCGGCTTCGGTCGACTGCTTGAGGAATACTAGACCGCGAGCATGACGACGAGGGACAGGACCAGTCCACCGCATTGATTCGCTACGAATACCGCGACACCAAAGATGGCGTACCACGGGCCTCCTGGCTGGTGCTCGTATGTGCATTGGAAGATGGCCAGTGGCACCTGATCCATGATCAGAACACGCGCATCGAGCCGCGTTCGCCGTAAGCGCGCCGTTGGATGTGGGGCATCCCAACGTATTTCTTGCGATAATATGGCCTCCTTAGATCAACAAACGCCAACGCCATGCTCGCCAGCCTCGTCAAACGCCGTGTCCCGCACATCCTTGGTCTTTATCTGGGTGGTTGCTGGGTTGCCGTAGAGTTCGTCAACTTCCTGACCGAGCGCTATCTGCTGTCCGATGCGCTGACCGATCTGACGTTGGTTGCGCTGTTCGCGATGGTCCCCGCAGTTGCCATGATGGCGTGGTTCCACGGCACGCCGGGTAAGGACCAGGCGCCCAAGATCGAAAAGGTCTTCGTACCGCTCAACGTCGTCGCCATGGTCGCGCTGGCCGCCACCCTGTTTTACGGTAAGGAGCTCGGCGCCACGGCTACCGAAGTCACCGCCATCGATGAAACCGGCCAGGTGGTTACGCGCATGGCGCCGAAACAATCGTTTCGACGCAAGCTCGCGGTGTTTTTCTTTGCCAGCGATGATGACGATGCTGACCTCGACTGGCTGCAATACGGCCTGCCGGTGATGCTGCAACGGGACCTTGAACAGGACGCGTTCGTTAGCACCTGGTCACCGTTTGACGGTTACGAGCAAAGCGGCATGTTGAGTCTGCAGCGCGCGGGCTTTAACGACGGTCTTGGTGCACCGCTGCCGCTAATGCGGCAAATTGCACAACGCCGCAGCGTACCCGCATTGTTAACCGGGCGCTTCGCCCGCTCGGACGGTGGCTTTGCTATCGAGGCCGAGATTCATTGGACCAACAACAGCCGCCCGACCGTACAGATCGCCGTACAGGGCCGCGATCCAATGGAAGCGGTCGATGAGCTCACAGTGGAAATCAAGCGCGTATTGGAGGTGCCGTCCGTTGCCCGCAGCATGATGGCCGACCTGCCCGTGTCTGAGCATTTCACAACCTCAATTGAAGCCGTCCGAGCCTACTCAAATGCCCTGGTAAACTCCGCTATTCGCAATGATCTCGAGGCTGCCGAGAAACACTGGCTCGCGGCGACTGCGGAGGATCCGGCATTTTCCGCCGCCCATTTGCAACGCGGCATCAAAGCCTTTCATTCGGGACAAACGGAGTCCGCACGTCCAGCTATCCAGGCAGCTCGTCAGCACGATTACAAACTGTTGCCGGACGAACAGTTCGTACTCAAGGCGCTGGAATATTCAATGGACGGCCAAGCGAACAAAGTGACGTCGGTTTATCAAACCTGGTCGGAGCTCTACCCCGACGATTTTGACGCACAAACACAGCTGGCGTTTTCACAGCTGTTCGGTGACAACAATGTTGATGGCGCCATCGCAACGTTCGAACGCATGCGCCAACTTGCGCCCACCGAGTATTGGTTGCTGACCCAGCTATCCAACCTCTACTCAATAAAAGGGGACGCATCTAAAGCACTGTCCCTGCTGAGTGAATACAGCGAGGCGCGTCCACAGGATTACACGCCTTGGCTATTCAGTGGCTATCTGCGGCTTGCGGGTAACGATCTGGTCGGCGCCCGCGCCGATTTGTCGCGCGCGGCCGTCATGTCCTCCGGACGCGTTGATCCCGTACTGGCACTGGCCGATCTGAACCTGCGCGAAGGGCTGTATGACGAAGCGCAGGCGCGCATCGACGATGCGCGCTCCATCGCCTCAGCGCCAAGACAGGACGCGGCCGTCGTGAGCGCACAAATAAACTATTTCCGTCAGCGCGGCATGCTGACCGAAATGGTCAACAGCATTAACGAGCTGTACCAGATCGACACGGCCTATCGCACGCCGATCAATTTAATGATGATGAGTTACGTCGACTACATAGAAGCCTTTGTGCATGCGGGCGAAGACGAGAGCGTGCTTGCGCGACTGGCACAGTTCGAAGGCCAGTTTCAGGCACCGCTCAGCGAGTTGGTTCAGGTGGGCTACCTGCGCTACTACCTCGCCGCAGGCGACCTCGAAAAATCACGCATTGCCGCCGGGCGGGTGCGAAGCTTTATTGCCGCCATAAATCGCGAAGACATGCTCTACACCAATGATCTGGCGCAAGCCCGAATTCACGAACTTTCCGGAGATCTGCCTGCGGCGATCGTCGCCATGCGCTCTTGCATCGAACAATTCGAGCGCTCCGTACAGAGTGTCGAAGGTGTTGGTGAGCGGCTTTTACTGCAGACGGTTCTCGCAGACTATCTGCGACTTAACGGCGAGCTCGATGACTCAGCGAGCGTTCTGCAGAACATTCTCAAAGGACACCCCGCGCGCCCCAATGCCAACTTGATTCTGGCCAAGGTATTCTTGGCGCGAGGCGACAGCGAGTCGGCCAACAAACATCTGGAAGTTGCTTTACAAGCCTGGACCGACGCGCGCGAGGACTATTCGTATGCGCGTGAAGCGCGCGAACTCGCCGAGGCACTGTAACCCTCGACGACGCGCCAGGCCTCACACCTCATTGGTCTGAAAAGCCTTTGGATACGGCCCCAAAGTAAGTAGTAGCAACGACCCACACAAGAACAGACCTGCCGCCAGATACATGATGTTCGTATAACTGCCCTGCTGCTCATACACGTATGCAAACAGTGGCGGCGCGATTCCAGCGCCCAGGGCAAATGCCGCATACTGCCAACTGTAGATCTTGCCGTAGTGAGCAAGCCCGAAGTAGCGGGTTACCAGATACGCGATCAAATCAAACTCGGCTCCTGCCGCGAAACCGATCAATACAATCGCAAGCGTCACCGCGGGTATCGACAAGCTTGCCTGACTCAAAATCAACGCCGAGATAATGGGCAGCGCCAGCATTACGCTGGCAACAGCCGGCGCCCAAAACTTGTCCAAAACGAAACCCGCAATGATGCGCCCCGAAATCACCGCAATACCGATGACGCCGAGCAGACTGGCCGCTGTCGAGCGCTCAATCGAGGCATTCATTAGTAGCGGCACAAGATTCGGGATGGAGCCTGCGATGCCGATAGAGACGAGGAAAAACGCCACCGCAATAACCCAGAACTGATAACGACTGGCCGCCGTTTTCAGATCGAGACCGCTAGTGGAGGTGGTCGCCTGGTCGTGAGCTTGCAGCGCGCTGGCCTTGTCCGTGCCCGGCGGATCTTTGAGGAACAAATAGACGATAGGAATGGCGCACAGGGGAATCAGTGCCAGCCCAATATAGGCTTCGCGCCAACCAAACTTGCCAATGATCCAGCTGACATATTGCGGCGCCAGAAATCCGGCGATGCCGGTGCCCGCCAACGTCAACCCCAGCGCCAGACCCCGTTGCCGGTCGAACCAGCCACCGATCATTTTGGTCCAGGTGATCGGACCCGTTCCAGTAGCAAGCAGCGCGAGCAACGCGGCCCCAAGATAATAGGTGGTCAGCGTCGACGTTGCCCACCCGAGAAAACAGTAGGCAATCACGGCACCGGCCAACGAGTACAACGCGACGCGTCGCACGCCGTACTTGTCGGTCAGCCATCCAATTACCGGCACGATAAGCAAGCCGGTAAAAGTAAACACGGAAAACATGCCCTGCACCTGCGTGCCGGTCCAGCCAAACTCCGTGCGCAGCGGTTCAACAAAGAACCCCAACGTGTAAAAGGGAATACCGGTAACGCCGGCACCAACACCGATACAGCTGGCCAGAACAATTAGCCAGTTTCGTCGCAGTTCCGATTTTTTTTTCATAAACCCTAATCTGATTCGACGATATTGGCCCGCCACGCAAGCATCTTATGCAGACATTCCAATGACTTTCAATGTGACCAAAATTGGCGGCAATACCCTAAGCGGGAATGGACATGCATTTTTGTTATATCACCCCAGAACCCCTGACATATGGGGTATAAAGTTTGAGTCCGTGCGCAATGAGATGTTTAGGAGAACCACAATGACCGATCAATCTGAAACTGAAAATGGCCGGAGAAATTTTCTGGCTGCTGCTGGCAAAACCATCCTGGGCGCGGGCATTGCAGGTGCAGCCGTGTCGCGGTCATACGCAATGGGCTCGAGCAAAGCCAAAATGGACGACGTGCCCATCGATTACTCCACACTAAAATACCGCGACAATTTGTGGAACCGGGATGCCTATTCGCGTCTCGTTGGTGATCTTGATTTCGGCAAGGAGAAATTCGGCTGGTACAGCGGCAAAGTGATGGGCGTGCGCAAAGGCGAAGCCGTCAAAGACCTGTTCGGCTTCGAAGGCTTTTCATTCTCACGCCTTGTCGATGCGGGCGACGGCGTATACAAAAAACTCTTGCGTGAGATTGGTTTTTATACCGACCTCAGAAGCGGCGAAGTCCTCGAGGAATTCAAAAATCCCTACACGGGCGAAACCGTGCGAGTGGTACCCGTCGCCAATGATCCGTTCAACATTCGTCTCGGACCCTACTTCCCCAAGCCCCCTTCTTACGGCGGCCTGAACAAAGACGTAGAGGTGCCAGATATCCCGTTTATGCTGCCGTGGAAAGAAGTGGGCGCCAGCAAAGTGCTTATGCCGATCGGCATCCACCTGTACTACCCCGCGGCGCTGCAGCCAGACAAGTGGCCGCGTGAATCCGCCGGGCCAATGAATCGCGTTTCAGAGATGTTCAACCACGTCATCGACAAGGATCTGCTGGCAAACCCGGAAAACACGACCGTCGAGTTCGCCGGTACCTGGACGCGCATCACACCGTGGTTGCCGTGGCTATTGATGGGCCAGGCCGAGGGGCATTGCCATTACAACTGCCTGATGGGCGGCGGCAACGGTACGCGAGATGCCGTATCAACCAAGGTCTACGACTACGCAGAAAAGCACTATCCGAAATATTTCTCTGCACCGGACAAATGGGAAGAGCCCAGCCTGTCGAGCCTGGAGCGCTACGCACTCGAGCAAACGCCAGCACCCGTCAAGTAGTGACCGCCGTTGACGATGCCAATGCAGATCGTCATGGCCGGATAAAATGTGGCACGATCTCGGTGAGCGACCTCGACAGGTCGCTCACCCTTTACTCCAACAGCTTGCAGCAGCAAGTCGTCGAATGTGGCGAGCTGTGCACCACGCTCGCTCAGGCGTGGAATATGCCCAACATGGCGGGTGCACGCTATGGGCTGCTGCAACCACCTAGTCAGAAACGATGCTTTCTCCGGCTGATTGAAACGCCGCCCGTCCCGTCTTTTGCGCCAGCCCGGACCTACGGCTGGAACGCGTTTGAAATTTGCGTGGCAGACGTGTTTGACCTGGCCCAAAAATTGGAGGACAGCGCCTTCGAAATTGTCGGTCCGCCGAAGCTGGTGGACGGCTTCACCAGCTTCATTCCGATGCAGGTCTACGGTCCAGATGGCGAAATCCTGTTTCTAAACCAGGTAAACCATTCCGACGAAGACGCGGAACTACCGCAAGCCCAATGTGATGTTGATCAGATTTTTATTGTGGTACTGGGGACCCGGGACGCGCAAGCATGCGCAAGCAGCCTGGTTAAGCGCCTGCGCCTGGAGCAAGCCGCAACCCACCATATTCGATACAGTCTGATCAACCGCGCCTATGACTTACCCATGACCACTGCACACAGCATCACAATGGTTCAAAATGGTAGAACACCTTTTGCACAGGTCGATCAGCTTCCGCCAACGGCAACCGCGAGACCCCGGCATACCGGGTGGTTGGCACCGGGCAATTCGGCGGTTTCAGTCATGGTCGACCGTTTTGATGATTTGCCCTTGGATCAGCAGACCATTGCCGCACCGGTAACGCTCCGGGGCTCCTTGTACGAGGGACGTAGAGTCGTCGCGATGCGCGGTGAAGCGGATGAGCTAATTGAACTAATTGAGATGCACTAGACTGGTTCACGCAGCGCATGTTGCCAAACAGCCAGAACACAATTGAGGAAGTATGGTGAACAGCCCGGAAAAATCGACCATCGATGTACCGCCGCCGATCTCGGATGCAACACAACACGCCGTCTACCCCGAAATGAAACATGACGAGCGAGCGCGAATGAACTTTCTGGCCGCGAGCAACAAAGTGGTCGCGTCCACTATTATGCCCGGCAACGAACTGGCTTACGGGCAACGCGTGTTACCGCAGTTCGAGAAGAAACACGGTCGCTCACCTGAAAACCGTCATGAAGTTCGCCAGGCACTTGAGACGGACCCGTTCTATCAGATGTGGAGCGCGCTGCGCAGAAACTCGATGGAGATCCGGCAGCAATCGGGGCGTGCGTTGGTACTACGCCAGATTGGCGACCTCGCCGAAAAGGCACAGCGGCTGAATGAACATTCAAAGAACCTGATTCTGGATCCAGGCATTGAAGTACCATCCTATGTCAAAGCTGTTGACCATCACTGCATGCCGGGCAGCTATTACACCGAACTGGTAGAAGGCGACGTCTCACCCGCGGCAAACTACGACGTCGGTTTCTTTGCCACCACGGGCGGCACGCACGGGCGACTGGGTGACGCGCCTGGCAGAGTCGTGGCCAAATGGATTAAAGCGACCAAACCAGATTTCGCCCCCCGCCGGATATTGGACATCGGTGTTGCGGCAGGCCTGAATCTGGTCCCGATCGCGCAGGCGTTTCCCGACAGTGAAATTATCGCCATCGACATCTCCGCGCCGATGTTGCGCTACGCCCATGCCCGCGCCAAAGCACTGGGCGTGACCAATATTACGTTCATGCAAATGTCGGGAGAAGATCTCAGCGCCTTCGCAGATGATCATTTCGACTGGGTCATGACCAGCGTATTCCTGCACGAGCTATCCGCAAAATCACTACCCATAATTCTCGCGGAAAGCTTCCGGGTACTCGGGCCCGGCGGGCTCAACCTGCATCTTGAGCAGCCACAATACGATACGCAAATGCCCCTGATTGAACAGGCGCTGCGCGACTGGGATGCCTATAACAACAACGAACCATTCTGGTCCGCGATGCACGCGACTGATCTGGACGAACTGCTGATCAAAGTCGGGTTTGCACCCGACGAGATCTTTCATCAACGCCTGCACGACGATTCAGACGACGAACTGTTTCCGGCGTCGCGACCCGACAAGGAAGAGTATGGCCGTTCAACCACCTGGCAATTCTTTGGCGCCTGGAGATCGTGATATGAGCAAACCATCGTCAACCAATCCGTTCGACCCAACGGCCATTGCGCAAATGGCCAATGCCAAGCCCAAAGGCAAACGACCGGCCTACTTTAGTGACGCCATGGCCGAACACAGTTTCTCTATTGTCATGTCATTGGTCACTGAGCTTGCGGTCGCGCGCGAGCGCACGGACACGTTGGAACGCCTGTTGGTAGCCAAAGGCATTCTTGATACTGATGAAGTCGATCGTTTCACGCCCGACCCGGCGACGGGGCGCGCGCGGCAGCTATCGCATATGGAATATATCTCGCGCATCTTGCGTTCACTGCAGCAAGAAGTCGCCGCGCTTGCCGCAAACGACAAGAGCATGCAGGAGCTCGTAACTGAACTGGGCGGATCTGATGCTTGATGCGCTTGATACGCGCATACAAAACCTTGACCTGGTTGAAGGGTTGCTGGATTTCGTCATGGGCACACGCTTCGAAGACCTGCCACCCGCGACGGTCGACGCCACCCGGTTTTTTTTGATGGACACCATCGCGGTCGGTGTCGCCGGCAAAACCTACGATGCAACGGACAAGGCTCTGGCGGCAGCAAGCACCTGGGGCGAGTCGGGTACAACACGCGTCATCGGCCGCCCCGGCGTCAAACTGTCGCGACCATCGGCCGCCTTCGTCAATGGCATGCAGATTCACGCGCTGGAGTGGGACGGGCTGCATGAACCCTCGGTTGTTATCGCCCTGTGCGTACCAGTCAGCGCCATGATGGCCGAAGTCGACAGTCGCACATTGGCTGGTAAAGCGTTTATCTGTGCGCTCACGATCGCGGTAGAAGTTGCGGTATTCTTTGGCGGTGCGACGACCGCCGGGCCGCGTTTTTTTCGCCCCGCCGTCGCCGGTCTGATGGGCGGCGCGATGGCCATGGCAAAACTGCGTGGATTTGATCGCCAGCAAACAATGGACACGCTCGGGCTGGCCTACTGTCAGCTTGCGGGAACGATGCAGGCCCATTGGGAAGGGTCGATGGCCTTACCTATGCAAATTGGCAATGCGGCGCGCGCGGCGCACATGGCCGTGGATATGGTCGCGGCCGGTATGACGGGCCCCGCAGATGTGATCGATGGCCGCTTTGGCTTTTTCAAATTGTATGAGGATGGCGGCGATATCAACGCACGCCTGCGCCAGCTCGGCAACCCGCCAAAAATGCGCGACATGGCACACAAGCCCTACCCCGCCGGGCGAGCCACTCAAGCCACGTTGACGATGATTCGTGAGTTACAGGAACGGCACAGGTTTGCGGCCACGGATATCGAGCGCATCCATATCCAGGTCCCGCCATTGGTTCTATTGCTGGTAGGCCGGCCCCCGACACCAGACATGACGCCATCCTATGCCCGGCTGTGTTTGCGTTTCGTGGCGCCACTCATGTTGCTCGACGGCGGGATTGACCCGCGACGCTATGCACCGGAGGTATTTGCGGACGCCGCGATCATACAACTGGCCGATAAGATGACCATCGAGCTGGACGGCAACCCGGACGAGAACGCGCTGGGGCCGCAGCAAATGCACATCACGTTACGTGACGGCAAGGTGTTGCACGCACAATGCGAAGACCCATTGGGCTCACCAGAAAACCCGCTGTCAAAACAACAAAGAGACGACAAGGTGCGGCGCTGTTTCGAGCTCGGCCTGCCGTCCACCAACCCGCAGCCGCTCATTGATGCATGCGATCAACTGGCCGATCTGGAAGACGTTACCGTGCTTCTTGATTTGGTCTCCTGATTCGCTTGCCAACACCTGCTACGGACGAGCCAACACCATGCCATTGACCAGAGAAGCACTGCTTGATATCGCGATCACCCGCTATTTTGAGGGGTGCAACCGCCATGCTATGGAACAGGTTACCGGCACGTTCGCGGATGATTGCTTGATGTGGTTTCCGGCAACGACGTTTCGCTATCGTGGGCTGTCGTCGCTCACGCTGCACTTCGAAGAGTTTCTGTCGACGTTCACGACCATCAACTTTCACGACTACACCAATATTGTTGACGTCGAATCACAATCTATCGCCAGCTATTTCACGGTGCAGCTGGTGCCGCCCAAGGGCGAGGAAATCGTCATGCGAAATTGCAACCTGTTTCACGTCAACGAACAAGGTTTGTTTCGCGAAATTATTATTTACAACACACGCCCGCTATCGGACGGGTTCAACGCGGGCAGCAGCTAGTGTCCTGTTCCGCCAATTCGCTGAATTATTTTTCTATCGGAGTAAAACTATGTCTTTAAAAGAATCCATGCCGATCATCTCCAGCAGCAACGGCGTCTGGGAAGGCTGGTATCGCCACTATGACGCTAATGGCGACAAGATTGACGAACACCGTTCACGCTTGCTGTGCCGCTTTCTCGACGAGAACACCTATCACCAGACGAATCAGTATTTCTGGGAGGACGGCCGTCGCGAATTCAAGGATTTCCCAACACGCATTGAAGACGGCAAGCTGGTTTTCTATACACACATTGACGGATGGGCCGCCGAAGTTCCGCTGGACACCTACAATCGCACGGTGATGCTGAACTGGACGCGCCACAACGAGCCCGACCAGTACCTCTATGAAATGATCCAGCACAGCGACTGCCGGCAGTATCGTTCGCGGGTGTGGCAGTGGTTCAAGCATGGACGCCTGTCACAGCGCACGCTGATTGACGAGCACTTTGTCAGTGCGGATTGGTCGAAATATGAGGACGAGGGAGTTGAAGCCCCTGATGTCTAGCGTCCTGTTTCGCTAATTGGCTGAAGTATTGCGCGGTCAAATTTTGTGCTGGCAAGGCGTGGCGACGGCTACTAGATCTGAATGGTTGAATCGCCGACCTGATGCAGCGGCTCGCAACCAGTTTCGGTGATCAGCATGAGATCTTCCAGGTGCACCGACCCGCCGATTCCAGAATGCATAATCGGGCAATCGATGCTAAGTGTCATCCCGGCGCGCAGCACGATGTCCTCACGCGCGGCCGAACTGCCGTTGCCCATATGGTCGGTATGAAACATGCCTACGCTGTGCGGATAGAACGGCACGCGGTAGGTCAGGCCCTTTTCGCGCATGGCGCGCTGACCCATTTCTGTGATCTTTGAAAACGTGATACCGGGCTTAAGCGCTTCACGCACACGCGACCATGCGCTGGCAACCGCACGTTGCGCATCCAGCAAACTCATTTGTGGCTCACCCATAAAGACGGTGCGCCCGTAGTCACCAAGATAGCCCGCCTGATCACAGACACAGTCAATCAGGAACGCCTGGCCATCACTCAACGTGGCATCAAACTGCTCATCGCTGACATGGTCGATGACCATGAATACGCCCTTGCCACCGCGCAACGCAACTTCGCTGTAGTAATAAGCGCGAAGTTCCCGATGCGTGACGCCGGGACCGCAGCGGCGCAACGCCGCGTGCGCCGCGCGAATATTCGTGTCCGAGCTTTGGCGCATTAGTTCGATTTCAAGCGGTGACTTGATCGTGCGAATGCGCCGCAGGGCGTCGTCGGCGTCAACGCAAGTTGCCTTCGGTGCCGACCGAGCGAGCAGCGCCGCGACGGCAGGCGAGTCGAACGCCAGTCGTTTGTCATCGACCCCCGCTTGCTTCAACGCACCCAGCAGCGCCGCACCCTGCTCTTTGGCCATGGAGGAACGGTTGAGCAGACGACGCGTCTGGTCGACGCGATTTTGCTCGATGTGGCGCAGGGCCGTATCACCGTAGTCATTGAACACCGTTTCGCCAAGCGCGACAGCGGGCGACTCAGGGTCAGGCGAACCACCGTACAAAAAGACGTCCAGATCGGTGAACCGCGCGCTGTCGGCCGACGTATAGTAGTAGCTAAAGCCCGCCATCACAGGGATAACCTGCGTCGGGTCATTGGCGGGCACAATCACCAAATTGATTGGCGGGAGACCCATTTTTGAAACCACCGGTTGGAAACCCGTCGCATACTGGAAGTTTCGTCCGTCACCCAGAACC
>CAYGSQ010000055.1:0-564 GCA_964352435.1 uncultured Gammaproteobacteria bacterium
GATGAACCGTGGACGCGCACAAACTCCAGTGTCTGCGCATCGAAAATAACCGTGCGTGTCCCCTCGCCCGTCAGGTCGCGCGTCGTACGCTGGCCGTCGACAAAATACGCATAGGTACCGGCGAATGGCGCCGCTCGCGACGCGCCGGAACTCGCGACGACGATACTAAAACTGACCGCCGCCGCCGGGTCAGCCGTATCGCACGCCGACACACACAGCGCGACGACACATACCCGAGCCATCAGCCTTGACCGGCGCAAAACCCACATTAGCGGTTGAAATCAACCGTTCCGGATCTCGAAAACGGCACCGCACCGACAAACGGTATGTCGACCTGAATGCTGCCGCTAAGCTGATAGTCGAGCGACTCCGGTGAGTCCTTGAAATAGCGCACCAACTGCTGCGCCGAACGCAGGAGATTGGTGGTTACATCAATCTCAACCAAGTGCTCTCCGTTGGCCGGAATCTTGAATGCGTTGGGCGTCACGCCGCTGGCGAAATCGACGCCGGCAAACTTGACGGCATAGTTCATACCGCTGACCGGCAGCGATATCGGATTAGGGT
>CAYGSQ010000055.1:574-6655 GCA_964352435.1 uncultured Gammaproteobacteria bacterium
GGGTTGTTGACGCGAAGGGTCAAACGGAATCGTTGCTCCAGAAGATTGGACTGCAACGTTTGCACGTTGGCCAAACTCAGGGTCGGCGACTCGACCGAGCGCGCCAACGTTGAGCAGCCACTCACAAGCCCGAACACTGCGATCGCCACAACGGTGGACCAGACTGAACGATGGAATGTACGCGTCATTGATATGTGCTCCAGATGAGACCGGTTATCGCCTCGGGGATAGTGCCCCAGACGCGTGATAAATTCACGCGGGACGGCTAAAACGCCAAAAACGGATGGCCAGTAACACGGCCGCGACGGTCAAGCCGAACGCCAGACCCATCCAGACGCCACCGGGGCCCAGGTTAAACTTGAGGCCCGCCGCAACGGCCACCGGAAAGCCCACAAACCAGTAGGCGAAGATATTGATGTACAGCGGGATGCGCGTGTCCTTATATCCGCGCAGCGCACCCGCAGCGCCTACCTGCAGGCCGTCTGAAATCTGAAAGATCATGGCCATAAACAGGAGCCCGGCGGCAATCTGACGAACGGCCTCATCGCTGGTGTAAAGCTGCGTTATTGGCTCGCGCAATACCACCAGCACGACCGCAGATGCCGTCATGAACGCACCGCACATGGCGATACCGAGCCAACCGATGCTGCGAGCACGATCCGGTTCGCGCCGCCCAAGTGCCTGACCTACCCGCACAGTAATGGCTGAATGCATGGCCAGCGGAATCATAAACATCGTTGCCGCATAGTTGATCGCGATCGCGTGCGCGGCTGCTTCGTTGGCGCCAAGCACGCCCATGATGATGCCCGCCGCACTAAACAACGTAACTTCGGCAAGTACGCTGCCACCGATCGGTAGACCCAACGCCAATAATTCGCGCAGGCGCGCGCGATTAGGCCAGTCGAAACGCTTGAACAGACGCATCGGTCCGTAGACGTCGCCCTTGATGCGTACGTACCACAGCATGGCGAAGAAGTTGAACCACATGGAAATGGCCGACGCGATACCGCAGCCTGTGGCGCCCAATCGTGGCGCGCCAAAATTGCCGAACATCAGCGTGTAGTTGCCAATGAAGTTCACGGCGACCGCAGCCAACGCGATATACATGATCGGCTTGGTATGACCCACGCCTTCGCTGGTGTAGCGCAGGCAAAGATAGGGATACATGAGCGGCAGACCCCACGCGATGGCGTACAGATAGCCCTGCGTCGTTGGGACCATATCTTC
This sequence comes from uncultured Gammaproteobacteria bacterium, assembly GCA_964352435.1. Taxonomy (GTDB): domain Bacteria; phylum Pseudomonadota; class Gammaproteobacteria; order Steroidobacterales; family JBCCMA01; genus JBCCMA01. The sequence goes on from CAYGSQ010000055.1 coordinate 1,802, forward strand.
GCTAATACCAACGGCGCGCAGTCCAAATGCCGCGAACGCATACACCGCCATCATCATGATGATGGCAAGGGTTACGGAGATGTACATGCTTTGGCGAAAATAGCCGCCAATACGCGAGAACTTATTTTCGCCGACCAGATGCGCCACGATGGTGCTTTGAGCCATCAGCACGCCAAGGCCAAACAGGAATACCGTGGCCCATACCGCACTGCCGACGCCCACCGCCCCCAATTCAAGCGCTCCGAGGCGACCGGCCATGATCACATCGAGAAACGATGTAAGCGAAATCGCCACGTTGTTGACGATCAAAGGCAACGCAAGCACAACGAGTGATCGCATTTCCGTAAACCATCGTATTTCGCTGCGCGCTGCGGCCACGGTCGAGAGCATCCTTAAAGTCGGACCGGGACTGTAGCACCGCCTGTGCGCGGGTCACAGTGTGACGCTGGTCGGGTTGGGATGGCTGCGCTATGGTGCGTAAACCATGAACATTAAGACGCCAAGACCTGTCGCCATTCTCGGCGGCCGCCGCATTCCTTTTTGCCGCTCGCATACCGCCTATGTCGATGCCAATAATCAGGACCTGTTGACTGCTGCCATTGCCGGCGTCGTCAACGCCTACGAACTGAAAGGCCAGACTCTGGGTGACGTCGCCGCCGGCGCGGTCATTAAACATTCCAAAGACTGGAACCTGGCGCGCGAGTCGGTGCTTGGCAGCGGCCTCGGTGCCCACACACCGGCGTTTGATTTGCAGCGCGCCTGTGGCACAAGTCTTGAAGCCGCCATCTTGCTCGGCAACAAGATTGCACTGGGCCAGATTGACAGCGCCATCGCCGCCGGCAGCGACACCGTCAGCGACGCGCCCATCGTCTACCCCAAGGGCTACCGCAAAATTTTGCTGCAGGCGCATCGCGCCCGCTCAACCAAAGATCGGTTGCGGCCGTTTCTAAAGCTGCGCCCACGCCACTTCAAACCCGACTTCCCCGGTGTACTCGAACCGCGCACCGGCTTGTCCATGGGGCAAAGTACAGAGTTGATGGCCAAACAATGGCAGATCAGTCGCATCGATCAGGACGCACTTGCACTCGCCAGTCATGTGAGCGCCGCCGCGGCCTATGACCGGGGATTTTTTGATGACCTGATAGTGCCGTTTCGCGGCATCAGCGCCGACAACCACCTGCGTCGCGACAGCACGCTCGAGAAGCTCGCCGGGTTACGCACGGTATTTGATCGTAGCGACCAGGGCACACTCACCGCGGGCAACAGCACGCCATTGACGGACGGCGCGTCGGCCACGCTGCTGGCTAGCGAACAGTGGGCGCGCGACCACGACATCGAGCCGTTGGCCTATCTCACCCATGGCAAAACGGCCGCGGTCGATTTCGTCAAAGGTGAGGGGCTGTTAATGGCCCCAACCGTTGCCGTCTCACAGATGTTGGACTACGCCGGGCTGACCCTGCAGGATTTCGATTTCTATGAGATTCACGAAGCGTTTGCCGCGCAGGTGCTGTGTACGCTGCGTGCGTGGGAGTCGGACGACTATTGCCGTAACCGACTGCGCCGTGAACAGGCCATGGGCAGTATTGATCCGGCGAAACTCAATGTGGCCGGCAGCTCGCTGGCGGTCGGTCATCCGTTTGCTGCAACCGGCACCCGTATTTTGTCGACCGCTGCAAAGCTGCTAAAAGAAAAAGGCTCCGGCCGCGCGCTGATCTCCGTGTGCACCGCCGGCGGCATGGGTGTCACAGCAATTGTCGAGCGCTAATACACGCCCCGCCGCAACGCACCAGGCCAACTACGCTACTATTGCCTGTCTGACGCTCCTGCCGAACCACCAGCGTACCTGCGACTGGCACAATGAATAATAGAACGGGGTTTCATGGAACAGTTTAATAATGTCACCGCCGCCATCAACGGTGTTTTGTGGCACGACTACGTACTTTTCATTCTGGTGTTGGTTGGCGTGGTGTTCACCGTTTGGAGCGGCTTCTGCCAATACCGTTCGCTGACCCATGGCGTCGCGGTCGTTACCGGCAAGTACGACGACCCCGACGATCCGGGTGCCATCAGCCACTTTCAGGCGCTGTCGGCGGCGCTGTCGGCCACGGTAGGCCTTGGCAATATCGGTGGCGTTGCACTGGCCATTGCGCTGGGTGGACCGGGCGCCGTTTTTTGGATGTGGCTGATCGGACTGGTCGGCATGTCGATCAAATTTATGGAGGTCTCGGTCTCCATGCTCTATCGCAATACCGACGACCCGGACAATCCCCACGGTGGCCCCATGTGGGTAGCCTCCAAAGGGCTCGCACGCATTAACCCGGACCTTGCGTGGCTCGGCCGCGCATTAGGCGCGATCTTCTGCGTCATGCTGCTGATATCCACAACCACCGGCGGCAACATGTTTCAGGCCTGGAACGTCGCGGATATTACGCACAACTATTTTGGCGTGCCGGGACTGGTCTCGGGATGCATTCTCGCGGTGCTGGTGGGACTTGTCATCATTGGTGGCATCAAGCGCATTGGCCGGGTCGCCGGCACGCTGGTGCCGTTCATGGTCGTGCTGTATCTCGTTGCCGGCACCTATGTGCTCTTTGTTAACGCGAGCGAAATTCCATCCATGTTCGGGCTGATTTTCAAATCCGCCTTTTCGCCCACCGAGGCACAGGGCGCGTTCCTTGGCGGCACCATGGGCTTTGCCATCCTGGTCGGAATGAAGCGCGCCATTTTCTCAAACGAAGCGGGTCAGGGCAGCTCACCTATCGCCCACAGCGCCGCCAAGACAGACGAACCTGCGCGCGAGGGTATCGTCGCCGGGCTCGAGCCGTTTATCGATACGTTGGTCGTGTGCACTTTCACCAGTCTGATCATCCTGAGCACCAACGTGTGGAATCGCAGTGCCGACGTAAATTTCGTCACAACACCCACCGTGGTACCCGTCGAGCTCGGCCAGTGGAGCATTCAGGAAATGCCCGTGCCACCAAATGACACCGTCACGTGGACCGAAGGCGCGCGCGTGTTCATGATTTATGACGGCGAACAAAACGAACAGCGCGCGAGCAATCTACATCGTATCGACGGACAAGTGGTCGCCTCCAACGGCCGGCAGGTCGTGCGCTTTGGCAACATCTACAGCGACACCAAACCGGTGCTGCGCGACACCGGTCTGTACGGCAACTATGTTGGTGCGTCGCTGACCGCGCGCGCTTTCGACTCCGCCCTCGACGGGCTGGGCAAATACCTGGTCACTATTGCCGTGTGGTTGTTTGCCCTGTCCACCATGATCTCGTGGAGCTATTACGGCGAGCAGGGCATGGTTTTCCTGGCAGGCGAAAAATCCGTGCTGCCCTACAAGATCGTGTTTTTGATGTTGATCATTCTGGCCACCGCAGGCCTGCTAAATACCGATACCGAACTCGATAACCTGACCGGTTTTGGCACGGGCGTCATGGTGTGGGCCAGCGTGCCCATCACCGTTATTTTTGGCTACCAGGGCATTCGTGCCTATCGCCACTACCTGCGTCGACTCAAAAGCGGCGAGCTGGACAACAACCTTCCAGGGCCGACGCTCGAAGATATAATGAAATAGACAACTGACGATTGGCATTATTTGCGACCGATTTTGGCGCTAATCGTCGTCATACAATTGTAACGACTCTCACCTCCACACAGACTTGGGTGTGGTTCGTTAGCGCCGTTTCCTAAGGCAAAACGAGAGTCACTATGGCCAATGCAGCGTGGAAGCGCTTTGAACAAACGCCCGGCTGGCAGCGCAAAAAACGCTTCGTCAAACGTCTCATCGGCAAGGAGCTTCGGCTCAAGAAAGACATCGATATCCAGGTCATGCTCGACGGTGGCTGGTGGTTCACGCCGCAGCACCTGAATGCCGGCAGCATCGTCTACTCGCTGGGTGTGGGCGACGATACCGCGTTTGATGAGTCGGTCATCGAAAAGTACGGCGCCAATGTGCACGCCTTCGACCCAACTCCTTCGACGATCAGCATGATCAATGAGCGCACACCGGTGAAGGGCTTTCACTTCCACCCCTGGGCCGTCACGGCCAGGGACGGGCGCCTCATGTTCTACCCGCGGGTCAAGAAAGACGGCAGCAAATCAAAAGTCATGTTTACGATGTTGGCACAGGCCGAGACTGAGAACGACGGAATAGAGGTGCCCGCCTACTGCCTTGGCACCATCGCCAGGAAACTCGGCCATGAGCGCATCGACTTGCTTAAAATGGACATCGAAGGTGCGGAGTATGAAGTGCTTGAGGGTCTGCTCGATTGCTCGATAAGACCCGTCCAGCTACTCATCGAATTTCATCATCGACTGCCGGGTATCGGGCTTGGGAAGACGGCGGACATGGTCCGCCGCCTGCGTGAGATCGGCTATCAGGTATTTGCCATTTCCGAGACCGGGCGCGAGATCTCTTTTCTGCGCCTGTAAATCAAGCGGCATATCGCCTTCATCGCCCGTTACCATTCCTGGTGGCGCAAGCATTGCGTCGCTTAAAGAACGGCCGGTCGCACTCCCAATCGCTGCCTGAATAATTCAGATGCGCGTGCTGTGGGACTTCCACGACGACACAGGTTGCCTCGAGTTGACGGTATCCACGGTCGCATTCCCATCCTTGCGTGCGGGCCCGCATGGTCAGGTAACCATGCTCCGGGACGTTAATCACGTCGCATTGGCCATCGGCTTCAATATGACCGCGATCGCACTTCCAGCCTGGCGCTATGCCTGAATCGGTCAGATACCCATTCGCGGGCACCGCGATGGCGATGCATTGACGACCAGCGGCAAGGTAGCCGCGCTCACAATTCCAACCAGACCGACTGGACGCGTCGGCCAGAAAAC
>CAYGSQ010000055.1:6665-12033 GCA_964352435.1 uncultured Gammaproteobacteria bacterium
TCAGAAAACCGTTGGCTGGAACCTCTATCGGTGCACAGAACCCATGCTTTTTTCTGAAACCCCGTTCACATCGCCAGCTATCGCCGGTGACCGTGCTCAGGTAGGCATTTATCGGGACTGCGACCGGTTCGCATATGTTTTTGTTTTCCTTATGGCCGTAGTTGCACTTCCAGCCGTTACCGTAGGACGGACTGGCCAGGTAGGCGTTTGCTGGCAGCGTCACGGTCAGGCATTCGTTCTTGACCTTGTGATAGCCGGTGTTGCACTCCCATCCGGTTCCATATTTTTTTTCGCTGGCATTTGCAGGCGTGCCCGCTGACGCCGCATTCCGCGTCTGGGCATACACCGTTGTACCGGCAAAGCCAGCGAGCGATATCAAGGCCATGAAGATCACGGCTATTGATGGTTTTCTCGTGTTCAAAAAAGATCCTTCGTCGAATTTGCGCGACAGTTAGATAAGCGCTTATCGATTCGTTTTCGGATCGAGGGCGTGGCGTGCGCTCAAACGTGAGCGCTGAATGTGGCGAGGGGGAACCGTCACAGGAAAATCGATTCGTGGTAGGCGCGGCCTTCGTCTGCGTCATTGCGACAGAACGTTATGGCGCTTCACGCGACCAAACTACTGCAAGATGTCTTGGGCCATCGAACCGAGCAACAACAGTTGGTTAGTTTGGGTGAATAGTCAAGGCAAATCTTCACTTACCGCTACAGCGGTCAGGCCGCGCAAATCTATTTTGATGACTTATGGATACTGTTCGAGCCGTTGTGGCGGCGGGGACGCGTGCCGACTGCCAACCGATTGGGGGCAAGATAGTGTGTTATGCTCTTTGGTCTTCTTTGCAGCGGAAGCTCCTTTCCCCTGCTTTCCCCACTTAGTCGGGACAACTCGCTGACATACGGCTAATTCTGGCCGTCACGATCCTGTCGCCTCCTCTGAGTATTGCTCGAGGACTACGCATGCCTGTCATCCCCCTACCCATGTCTACGGGCGACATCGCCCGCCGACAATCCGAGTCGCGCACGAACCCCGCCCAACCTGCGATGCCCACGTCGGCTCCCACCGGCGCGCATACCGCTATCGTTTATTGCGAAGGCAACTTCGGCGCCATCGATGGCAAGACGGCCAACGGACTCGTGCGCGAGTCTGGGCGTTACGCCATTTTGTCTGTGATCGACAGCGAAAAAGACGGGCTGGACACAGGCTCCGTGCTCGACGACGTGCCGAACGGCATCCCAATCTGCAAGGATCTTGCATCCGCACTCAAACTAGCCGATCGGCTGCCCGACTATTTCATTTTCGGAATGGCACCGTCGAGCGGCATGCTGTCCATTCGCGAACGCAGCCTGATTATTGAAGCGATGAACTACGGCATCAATATCGTCAATGGACTGCACGAATTCCTCGCCGACGACCTAGTGATGAAAGCCGCGAGTGTGGCGAACAACGTCACAATACTGGACGTTCGAAAACCCCGCGCAAAGAAAGACCTGCGGATGTTCACCGGACAGGTGATGGACACGCCGTGTCGGCGCATCGCGGTACTGGGTACCGACTGCGCGATCGGCAAACGTACCACCGCCACCATTTTGACGCGCGTGCTCAATGAGCACGGTGTCAAGGCGGTCATGGTCGCAACGGGTCAAACGGGATTGATTCAGGGTGCGCGCTATGGCATCGCCCTCGATGCGATTCCCTCGCAGTTTTGTGCAGGCGAACTGGAGGCTACCGTGCGTCGGGCCTACGAAGACGATCGACCGGACGTCGTTATTATCGAGGGTCAGGGTGCATTGAGCCACCCGGCTTTTTCATCCTCAGCATTCATCTTGCGAGGCGGTTGTCCGCATGGGGTAGTCTTGCAACATGCCCCCACGCGCGTCGCGCGCTGCGACTTTCCCAAACTGGCCATGCCCAAGCTTGCGGAAGAGATCAATCTCATCCAGACGTTCTCGGATACCTCGGTGATAGGCATCACCATCAATCACGAGCACATGAATCGGGATGAACTGGCCGAGGTTATCGTACGCTATGAACGCGACTACGGACTGCCCACCGCCGACGCCTTGTTCAGCTCCCCGGATCGCCTCGCGGAAATGGTGTTTTCGGCGTTTCCGGACTTGCGGGATATTTCACTCGCGGCGGCATGAACGGGGCACCGCGGCTGGAGATTGATCTCGACAAGATCTTTCACAATGCTCGGACGCTAGTACAGAGACTTGCTCAACATGGAATCGCGGTGACCGGCGTCACGAAAGCGGCGCTCGGTTCGCCAGACATCGCGAACATTCTGCTGAGGGCAGGAGTCAAGTCGTTAGGTGACTCCCGGATCGAAAACATCGAGTCGATGCGACGACGACAGGTGTGCGGTGAAATGATCTTGATCCGTGCTCCGATGATCAGCCAGGCGGCACGCGTTGTGGCCAGCGCCGACATCAGTTTCAACACCGAGCTGCAGACCATCGGGCAACTCTCGGTGGAAGCATGCAAAGCAGGCCACGACCACCGGGTACTTTTGATGGTTGAGCTTGGCGACCTGCGCGAAGGCATCATGCCGGATGATCTGGTGCAAGTCGCCCGCGATACGCAGGCTTTGCCCAATATCGTGCTCGAGGGTATTGGCACCAATCTGGCGTGTCGCAGTGGTGTGTCGCCCGATGCAGCCAATATGGCTACGTTGACGGCGCTGGCCAATCTCGTTGAAACGGCGACAGGTTGTTCACTGAAGCGGGTGTCCGGAGGTAACTCGGCCAACCTGACCTGGGCATTTGGCGACGCCACCGTCGGACGCGTAAATGACTTGCGTTTGGGTGAAGCCATTGTGCTGGGGCGCGAGACGCTGGGACGACGGCCCATTGACGGTCTGCACACGGACGCGATTACCCTGTTCGCCGAGGTGATCGAATCGAAAACGAAACCTTCGGCTCCATGGGGCGACATTGCACAATCCGCCTTTGGCACATCAAACACCGCCACGGCCCGAGGCCCGGTGGCGCAAAGTATCCTGGCTATTGGCAGACAGGATGTCGATCATGAGGGGCTCGAAGCCACCGACGGTATTCGGATCTGCGGAGCCAGCAGCGATCACTTGATTGTAGAAACAGCGAATGACGGCTTGCCGATCGGCTCCGAAGTTGCCTTCCAGGTAAACTACAGCGCACTGCTGCGCGCGATGACCTCACCTTTCGTCAACAAATCACACACCGCAAGGACCGCGACGATACTTGCGCTATAGCGTCGCGCGAGCCGGTTGTCGTGACTTATTCTCCGATTCGTCCGCGTTCGTCTTTCTTCGCTCGCTTCGCCGCCTTCTTTTCTTTTGGCGTCATGGCCGGTGCTTTCTTGTTCTCTTTGTTGCTCTTTTGTTCTTTGCTCATGCTGGTCACCTGTTCTGAGCGCGAGAACCGTGTCTCTGCTCTTGTGTTCGGTACTCATCACAGTACAGCAAAAATCGCAGGGTCAATGACATTGATGCACGATTGCGCCTGGTAGCGCGCACCCGGGCGCGCTACCTGCCTGCAATGCCGCGACCAACGCCAGTCGCAAGCGACACAGCCCACTCAACGGGGCCGTGATGCGCAGACTTTACCAGTTCACACAATGGCGCCGGTGCGGCGGGGCTATTTTGCCGGGTCGTCACATTTAGCCTAAACTGATTTGGCAGCGGAGCCGGAACAACGCAATAACGTAGAGTAATATCATGAAGTTAGTTCGCATTTTCGCATCCTCGCTAGCGCTATTGGCCATGGCCAGCGCCAACGCGGCCAGCATTTCAATGGTCTACACGGGCGCTAATAACATCGATAACAGCGGCGCGATTGTCGCTCAAACCGGCGATGTCCTACTGTTTGATCTACTCATGGATTTCGGCCAGGAGATCACGCTCGGTGGCGGCTTTGACGTGAACTTTGACCCGGCCGTTTTCGCCTTCAATAGCTACACCCATGGCGACTTTGGCGACCCCGCCTTTGGCCGCGATCCTAGCGTGGAGGTTGGGCGGCTGTTCAACGGCGCCGTAGGTGATTTTAACGGGCTGAACTTTGGCGTCATCGCGTCGATGAGTTTTACTTATCTGGGCGGCGTCGGCGCCATTACGCCCAGTGGGACGACCGGAGATGCGGGCCCCTGGGTTGACGGCCTTATTGGCTTGCCGATTGAGCCAAATTACATTGCAGCGCGAGTCGTACCAGTACCGGCCGCCGTGTGGTTACTGTTGTCGGGACTTGGCGCACTCGTTGGCTTTGGGCGCCGCGCCAACCATCCCGCTTAACCTCTATTGCGTGACTCCATGCGCCGCAAGGCGTCCGCCACGAATTAATGACGAAAACGAACCGGGGAGTTATGCATGTTCAGCCGTCAAGTGGAGTCGGCCCGCGCAGTTGGGACTGCACTCACCGCGATCACTTTCGCGGCTGCAACGGCCGCAGCGCTGAGCCTGCCGGCTACGGTCAACGTTAGCGATCTGCTGCTCTCAGGCGGTGGCGACGGCACTGCCGGACTGGTCATTGACGGGACGCTGGCCAACGATCGGTTGGGCAGCATCACGCGCTCGGGCGGCGATCTGAACGGCGACGGCATCGATGATCTTGTCGTCAGCGCAGCGGCGGCGTCACCAAGTGGTCAAGCCAACGCAGGCCGCACCTATGTCATTTATGGCGCGAGTGATTCACTGGGCGCGGAATACGATTTGAGCACGCTGTCCTTCTCGGGGGGCGGCGACGGTAGCGCGGGTTTCGAAATTCTGGGGCACACTCCAGATAGCTGGTCCGGCTTCGCGCTCGATTTCGCGGGCGATATCAACAACGACGGTAAGGAAGATCTGATCATCGGCGCCCCAGGCTCAACCTTTAACAACAGCGCGACAGACGGGAACGCGTTTGTGGTGTTCGGGCGCGACAGTAATTTCTTCCTTCAATTCGAATTACTTGCACTGTATCCGGATTTTGGTGGCAACGGCACTAGCGGTTTTGTCATCGAGGGCAGCACCGATGGACGACTTGGTGCCGATGTCACTGGACTGGGTGATATCAACAGCGACGGTATCGACGATTACGCCGTCAGCGCGCCCCGCGAATCCTTGAACGGGACGGTTGGCTCGGGCGCGGTCTACGTTTTTTTCGGCCAATTGGGCAACGCACTGCCGGTGGTGTCCGCGGCAATGCTTGAAGCGACAAACGGTGGTGATGGCAGCGCCGGCTTTGTGGTTCGCGGGGTGTCGGCCAGCCGCTTTGGCGGCTCCATATCTGCCGCCGGCGATATGAACAACGACGGGATCAACGACATGATTGTGGGTGCGGCAGGCGCCAACCCCGACCCATTTCTGCCAGCCTTTAGCGGCGGTAGCAGCGTGATCATTTTTGGGCGCGACACGCC